>NZ_JAIQXS010000017.1:0-121508 GCF_020166565.1 Rhizobium sp. 3T7 | reverse complement strand
CGGCCTGGAAGCGTTCGACCTCGGCAAACAGGATCTCGAGGATGCGCGCCAGTTCGCGCCGCTTCCTGTCCGGCAGATGTTCGATATGGTCGGTCAGGGTCAAAGCCGCGTCAAAGCCTTCGGTCAGAATCGCATCCATCGTAGCGGTTCCATCATGATTGCGCATCTAAACGTTATACGGGAATATACTATTACGTACAATCAAACTCCGGGCGGGCCGGCATCCTGATACAGGCGCTGTACAGGTCGCCTATCGTTCGAACTCGTCTCGGTCGCGGTTGCGCTCGGCTTCGCGCTGAAGCCGTTCCAATCGTGAAACCCGCTGTTTGGTGTGATCTGTTCGTATGTCTGCGCCAGATTGCATGCGATCAGCTCGCATGAGCTCCGAGGATTTCGGTTCGCGGTCTTGCATCTCATTTTCCGTATCCCTTGCGCTGTGACGCTCATCAGCACCGTCGGCCCTGTTCGTTATCCGCTCCGCCGATCGCTGAACGGCCGCCTCGATCGTGGCCCGCAACGCATGGTCAACTTCACCGATCTCGCGAATATAGGCGTTCCCGGCGGCGCCGAGTTCGCCGGCGCGGGCAAGCACGGCACTGAGGCTGGTCTGCAGCGATGCTTTATCGGGGCTGCTCCGGTCAGCGCCAGCCTGCGCGATCAGCTTGCGGTAATGCTCGACCGCCATCATGACGTCGTGTCCCGCCTCGAGCGATGCCAGCCGCTCGCGTGCGACGGCATCTTCTCGATTGAAGTCGTCTGCCTGTCGCGCGCGGAGATTTTCACGCTTGTGGTCACCGGCCTGCTCGGCCTGTTCCATCATCTCACGGCGGGCGTCCACATGGTCGCGCGCTGCTGAAGCGATCTCCTCGAACCGGCTCCGCCACGTTTCCGGCAGGAGGCGTTTGGCTTGAACCAAGGCAGCTTCCACGCGCTTCTCATAGGCCTCGAACTCGGACCGCGTCATGGTGTTCATGTTTTTGACCTCAACAAGCTCTGACAGTCTGATCAAGGCCGCCCGGATTTTCGAACCATTCTCGTGGGAAATATCGGGCGTGTCCGGCAGTTTCTCGAGACACCGTCCTGCGGCATCGATCCGGGAAAGCTGAGCTCTGGCAAAACCCTTAGCGTTGATATTCTCCGCATCGCGGGCAACCTCCAGCCACTGCGAGCGAACTCTCTCGGTGTAATCCAGGCTCCTCGCAGTCCTCGCCGCTGTCGGCACCTCCCGCCGTTTCTGCTCATACCTTAGCGCTGCGAAACTTGACGTGCCCGCGTGCTCGGTTCGGCCCCTGTGGCTGACCGGCCGGACATGATTCCTGGTGTAAGCCGGCGCGCCTGCCTGGTCTCGCCGATCGGTCATTTCCATGCGAATGCCTCGGGCACGCGCCTGCTTCGCCAGGCTCTCGCGCCAGCGTCGAAACGATCCGATCGATGTCTCGATCCGCTCGCCATCCTCGGACCGCATCGCGACAATCGCGTGGACATGAACATGCGGGCGCTTGCCACCCACCTGTTCGGCCTTCGGATCGCGCGTCGGATCATGAAGGGAAAAGACATAGCGGTGCTCGCCAAATTCTTCTGCCAGAAACGCGCGTGCCGCCGCCTGGAAGGCTTCGACATCGGTGCCGGCCCGTGCGGACATGACGAGATGCATGACGTCGCGCGACTTGCGGCTGTGGAGTTCGCCGCGCCATTCCTGTTGCACCAGATCGCCGGCCTGTTTGGCGTCGGCAATCATTTCGCCACGATCGGTTTCGACAGCGCCGTCGAACCTGGCCACCAGCCTGCGCAGCCGGGCTGTACCATAATCGACGCCATTGCCGTAACCCGTGAAGCGAAATTCCGCTTCCCTGGCGCCAACTCCCGCCCTTGTCATCCGTGTCCGGACAATCTCGGTGGCCTTGGCATCGGCGGTCAGCCGCTCGCCATCCCTGGAGCGCAAGACAACAACGCCTTCGACGCGGTGAGTTCCATCGCGATCCTCAACCCCAAATGCAAACGACCGATTGCCGACAGCCGATCTGACGATGAAGCGAGCCCGGTCATGCATTGCTTGCGCTTCCCTGGGTCCATGGGCAATGTCGATGCAGAAAAGTCCGATGTCGCGGCTTTCAGTGCGATTGCCCATCAGATGCGCCCAGTTGTCGGACAGTGCGGCGATTGCATCCCGGCCCCGCAGCTCCTGCCCGCACTGGGTTTCCATCGAAACCTCGCCATTGCGGGAAATATAGCCCGCCATCGCGCCGAGCCGGCTAGCCGTGCCAAAGGACGCCATCTTGACGACAGCCGGTTGGCTACCGCCTGCAAGTGCAGCAAACCGCGCTCCCATCGCCCGGCGCGGTAACGAATGCCAGCCATCAGGCTGCTCGGGCCCTAACACCAATCGTTTCGGGCGCCCCCGGTCCGAGGAACCAACAGGCACGCTGCTGCCGCGTCGGCATTCCGACCCGGCAAAAGGCCTTTATGCGATTGATCTCAGCCTCTCCTGAAGCGGCGACCGCCTGGCGGATCGTTCCCGCCGTCACGCCTTCGCAGCGGCAGATGAGGACGTCGTCCGAAAGCGCGGCAGCGACCTGATGCGGGAAAGCGAAGGTCTTATCCAGGGCCTTTCGAAAACGCGCGGTCTTTGCGATCATGCGCCGGTCACGGTCAATCTCGATCGGCCCGGCATGACCGCTGTCGTAGAGCAGTGCCGCCGCCGCCAGCCGCCCGCTGGCCTGTGCAATTTCGCTGCCGCGGATCGAGAGACCGTCACCGGCGAGGTAGACCCTCGCCATTGAGGAGCGGCCATCGCAATCGGCGCGCGGCAACCATTGTCTCTGAACAGGATCAAAGGCGAATTCGAGCCCGAGCAGATCAGCGACCTGGGTTTCCGCCTTTAGGCCGTGTCCGATTGCGAGGCCATCGCAGGCGGCATTCCTGCTCCGGCCACGCCAATGATAGGCAACGCCCGTGACATGATCAGCGGCGTCACGCAAAACCTCGATCAATCGGACGCCAGTTAACAAGGGAACGCCGCGCGCCCGAAGCGCGGCCATGTAGAACAGCCCTCTTGCCAAAGCGGTTCCACCCGAAGCAAGCGCAGGCAGCCGCGCCGTATGGCCGAAGGGATTGCCGGTTTCGAGAACCGCAACAACCCTGGCGCCTGCCTTGGCATATTGGTAGGCGACGAGATAGAGGAGGGGGCCGGTGCCGGCTAAGACGACGCGTCGACCAATCAGGGACGCTTCAGCCTTGAGCGCGATCTGTGCACCCCCGAGGCTGTAGACGCCCAAGGCCGTCCACCCTTTCACCGGCACGATCCGGTCCATGGCACCCGTGGCGATGATGAGATGGGACCAGTTCTGGATGGAGGGGCCGTCCTTTCCCAAGAGATGCAGCTTGCCTGCGCAAGCGCTCCAGACCTGGGTCTCTGGTCGATAATGGATCTTCGGTGCGAGCGCTGTGAAAGTCTCGCGCAACTCGACCGCTCTTTTCGCATCGAAGCCGTAGAGCTTGTCGTCAGGTCTCATGAGTTCTGGTCGTGGCTGGCGGAAGATTTGTCCGCCCGGCTGAAATGCCTCGTCGATGACGACCGGCCGCAATCCGGCCTGCGCAAGGGTGGCCGCGGCCGCAATACCGGCTGGTCCGGCACCAATAACAGCGACGGTCATGTCCATCACACCGCCTCCGGCGCGCTCGTCAAGAGGTCCATGCCGGCTTCGACGCGGCTGGTGCAGGTGCGCAGACGCCGTCCATCTTTGCGCCATAGCCAGCAATCCTGACAGGCGCCCATCAGACAGAAGCCCGCACGCCTTTCAGAAAGAAACTCGAAGTTGCGCGCGTGGCCTGGCCCCATCCTGATGGCCGTCAGGACAGTCTCGCCCCGCCGTGCCGTATAGGATTGGCCGTCGATCGCGATCTCTATCGCCTCGCCACCGGCTGCAGAAAGCCTGTTTGGGCCGAAACGGGCCTGATCCACCATCTTCGCATCCCTTCTCCTGGATTTGATATTGACAGGCTAGATGTCCATATTATGGATGTCAATGCGCATAAAAATCCATTTTATGAAGTTCAACAGAGGGATGCTCGAAAGTTGGATACTACCAGAAAGAGTAAGTTGGTGACGCCGAGCGGCGAATGCAGCGCTTCGGTGCTGGCCGCCTATTGCAACGGGATCGCACGCCTGCCCGCGGGCGCCCACCGTTGTGCACGTCGAACACTCCTGGACACGCTTGGCGTTGCGGCAGCCGGATCGATGACGCAAGCCGGCCGAGCGTCGCTCAAGGCGGCGGGCGAGATATGGGGGGACGGTGCAGCGCCGGTCTGGTTTTCGAGACGGCGGCTGCCGCCTGTTGGATCCGCCTTCGTCAATGCCACTTACGCGGCCGCCCTGGATCTCGACGATGGACACCGCCAGGCGTCAGGTCACCCCGCTGCCGCGATCGTGCCTGCGGTCCTTGCCGTTGCAACGTCCGCCGGGTCGAGCGGCAACCGGCTTTTGAGCGCGATCGTCCTTGGCTACGAGATTGCCGTGCGCATTTCGGCTGCGCGCGATATCAGTACGATCCGCACAACGGACACGGGGCTCTGGTGCGGGGCCGGGGTCGCGGCAGCCTGCGGATGGCTGACAGGTCAGTCGACGGCGGTCATTGCCCATGCCATCGCGATTGCGGGACAAACCGCGACGTCCCAGGCGGCGACGGGCTGGACCAAGCTTGGCCATACCGTGAAGGAAGGCATCCCGTGGGCAACGGCAAACGGGCTTCAGGCCGTGGCGCTTGCGGCTGCGGGCCATCGCGGCCCGCTCGACATACTGGACGAAGCTGCGCTTTACGACCGGCAGCGTCTGGTGGGAAACTATTCAAAGAGCTGGGCGATTGAAGAGGCCTACTTCAAGCTTTACAGCTGCTGCCGTTGGGGACATGCCGCAATCGATGGAGCATTGGCGCTTGCCCAGCGACTGCGGGCGGGTCCCAACGATATCGAGGGCTTGTTGATCGAAACCTTCGAGCGTGCGCTGACGCTGCCGAACCAAAACGAACCCCAATCGGCCGAGGCCGCACAATACAGCATTCCCTTCTGCGTTGCCCTGGCACTCGTGCACGGCGAAAAGGCGCTGCTGCCGATGGACAATGCGCATCTTTGCGACAACCGCGTGACCGGGCTTGCCGGACGCATCCGGTTGTCGAGCGCAAGGGACTATGCCTATTCATTCCCCGCCGGTACGCCGGCCCGCGTGACGATGACGGCAAAAGGAAAGAGTGAAACGATCGAAGTGCTGTATCCAAGGGGCGAACCGCAAAATCCGCTGACCGCCCGCGAGCTGCAGGAAAAGTTCCTGAAACTGTCATCGGCTCTCAGCCAGGAGCAGACGTCAGACATTGCGACGATGGTCAACGGGCTCGGCATTCATCAAGATCCTGCTGCGTTAATTGAGGCACTCAGCGGCTCCAGTTAGAGTTTACAATGCTGCCCGGATGTATAAGGAATCCCTCGGATTTAAAGTTTGGGGGCAACGAATGGCGAAGGACGAGATCGCGGCAACAGGCACGCAGCTGCTCGACCGGGCGGTCGCGATCTTGAAATATCTCGGTGAGGTAGGCCAGCGCGGTGCGTCGATGGCAACGATCGGTGAGGCCATGGGCCTGAAGCAGCCGACGGTCCATCGCATCGTTACCGCCCTTGAACGCCATGGCCTCGTCGATCGCGAGCGAGAAACGAAGCGCTACCGGCTGGGGCTTGCGCTGTTTTCAATGGGGGCGTCGGCCGCCGACGGGACGGGGCTTCGTCAGCTCGCCCGCCCAGCACTGCTGCGGCTTGCGGCAGCGACAAGCGACTCGGTGTACCTGATGGCGCGTGCCGGTTTCAACACGGTCTGCGTCGATCGCCAGCAGGGCACCTATGTCATCGACAGCCTGACGGGCCATGTCGGTGGGCAGATTCCGATGGGTATCGGTCCGGCAAGCCAGGCCATTCTCGCCTTTCTTCCGCCGGCGGAAGCCGACGTCATCCTCGACACGAATGCCGTGCTCTACAAGAAATACGGCACCTTCACGTCGCGCAAGATCAAGGATGCGCTTAAGAAAATCCGTGAGCAGGGATATGCGCTCGACGATGGTGAGCTTGTTGCGGGAATTTCCTCGATCGCGATGCCGATCCTGCCGCCGGGCCGCGATGCAATCGCTTCGATTGCCATCAATCTCACGAGCCCGAGGCTCACGGCCGAGAGAACACCTCAACTCGTCAGCCTGCTGACAAGAGAGGTGCGGGAGATCGAAAAGCAGCTCAATCCACTGGCCGACTGAGCGAGACATGAGCGTGTCGCTCAAGGAAAGAACGGTGATAATTTTCGCTCCCCCCGATTGTGGCAACAGCACATCCATCTCCGCCGTCGCGAGCCCAAGCGCCGGCTCACGAGGCAGGCCAATGGCCTGTCCTTAAACTCAGCGACCTAGACCAACAACCCATTGAAGACCAGGTCGAGATGCGCTTTCAGGTAAGTGGTTTTGTCCAGAATTCGTCGATCGTCAAAGATGAGCTTGAACACAAGAAAGGCGATTGCAGGAGCGACGACCGCGTCGGCGAATGCCGCCGGCATCGGCCGGAACTCGCCATGTTTTACACCCTCATCGATGAGGGATTGCACGTGCCTGTCGAGAGGGTCGATGAACGCCTCGTGGTGGCGATCGACGATTTGGGGAAACCGGGATCCTTCCGCGATAACGAACTTCATGAGTTCCCGCAACTGGCGGTCCTCGACAATGCGATTGTAGACCAGTTCTATAAGTCTCTCGAGCCGCGCCGCAGCGGTTCCCTTCAGTTCGTGTGCGCTCGCCAGAAGATCTTCGAACGGCACCGAGATGTGCCTGATCATCGCTTCAAAAAGCTGCTCCTTGGTTTCGAAATAGACGTAGATCGTTCCTTTCGTCACCCCAATCCTATTGGCGATATCCTCGACTCTGGTCGCGACGTAGCCGCGTTCTAGGAACTCTTCAAAAGCGGCGTCCAGGATCTGTGTGGGGCGGCGGGCCTTCTGCTCCGCACGGCTCAGCTTTTTCATATCAGGCATGTCCCACCTTGAGCGTCATTGGCGGCTTGGCGTCAAGGCAATTTCTATTGACTGACGGGTAAGTCAATAATATCCACGTTGCGAACCGATTCAAGAGGTCAATTCATGAGAACTATCCTTGTTGCCGCCTGGCTGGGTGTCAGCGCAGCCGCGCTTGCCTCATGTGAGAAGCAGGCCGCGAGTGAGGCAAAGCCGAAAAGGGTGGAGACTGTCGTGGTGAAGGCCATGCCTGTCGTCGAAACCAGCTCCATCACCGGAGAGGTCAGCGCACGCGTCGAGAGCGACCTTTCCTTCAGGGTCAGCGGACGTATCGTCGAGCGCTTTGTTGATGTCGGGGCGCCCGTGAAGGCGGGGCAGGTGCTTGCGCGCATGGACGCCGAAGAACAGAAGGCCGATCTCGACGTCGCCACAGCGAACCTGCAGTCGGCCCTTGCCCAGCAAACGCAGGCCCAGCTGGCGTTCGACCGGCAGCAGAATCTCTTCAAAACGCAGGTTACGACGCGCGCCGCGCTCGATCAGGCGCAAGAAGAGCTGTTGACAGCTCAAGGAAGCGTGAAATCGGCGCAGGCCCAGCTCGATACCGCACAAGATGCGCTTTCCTACACGGAACTGCGCGCCGATGCCGACGGTGTAATCACGGCCCGAAACGCTGAGGTTGGCCAGGTCGCGCAAGCAGCGCAACTGATATTTGCGCTCGCCCATGACGGGCCTCGTGACGCTGTCTTCAACGTCTTCGAATCCCTTTACCTCGGGCGCAAGCTCGAAAGCAAAGTTGGGGTCAGCCTCCTTGCGGCGTCATCTCACAAGATGGAGGCGTCCGTGCGGGAAATCTCGCCAACCATAGACTCATCGACCGGAACGATCAGGGTGAAGGTAGGTCTGGAAGGGGCGCCCGACATGCAGCTTGGCGCTCCGGTCGTTGGCTCCTTCGGCTCTATCGCTGAAGACGCAATCGAATTGCCATGGTCGGCAATGGCCTCGACGGGCGGTCAGCCGGCCGTCTGGATCATTGATCCGTCATCCTCAAGCGTGTCCATCCGCCCGATCGATGTTTCCGGCTATGAGACGGGCCGTTTTGCGGTGCGCGCGGGTGTCTCGCCTGGCGACATTGTCGTGGTCGACGGCACCAAGTTCTTAAGGCCAGGCGAGGTCGTCTCATACGACAAAGGAGCCGCGCAATGAGCATTCGTTCGACATTAGGCCCGGTGCTTCTTGGGTCGTTGCTACTGACGTCCTGCCAGAAGCAGGAGGAGGCGCGTGACGAGCCGCCCCGTCCGGTCCTTTCCGTTGTCGCCAAATCGACCGCCGCCTCGTCGCTCAGCCTGCCAGGTACGGTCGCAGCCAAGATCGAAACCCAACTTGGATTTCGCGTGCTGGGGCGGGTGATCGCCCGCAAAGTCAGCGTCGGCGACATCGTCAGGAAGGGGGATGTCGTTGCTGCCATTGATCCTCTCTCGCTGGAGCTTGCGGTCAAAAGCGCGCAGTCCGAACTCTCCAACGCGCAGGCGCAGCTCGCAAACGCAGTATCGACCGAAGAGCGCCAGCGATCGCTTGCCGAAACGAAATCGGGAAGCGAGGCCGCCTATGAGGAGGCTGAACTGGGACGCAGAAGCGCCAGCGCCGCCGTTGCCAAGGCGCAGGCCAATCTGGACAAGGCCGAGGAGCAACTGGGCTATACGCAGCTTCTGGCAGAATTCGATGGCGTCGTGACGGCAACCTCGGCGGAAGTCGGCCAGGTTGTCGCAGCAGGCCAGAGCATCGCCACCATTGCCCGTCCCGATCAGAGGGATACGGTGATCGACATACCGGTCGCAAGCTTCGATGGCCTCAAGGTGGGATCGCCCTTCGAGGTTGCTCTCCAGTTGGACCCAACCATCCGTACGAGCGGCGTCATCAGAGAGATCGCGCCGGAAGCCGAGGCCACAACGCGTACACGACGCACGAAGATAACGCTCATCGATCCGCCGGCAGCGTTTCGCCTGGGCTCGGTCGTGACGGCAACCGCAACTGTCGTCGCTCAGCCGATGATCCTCATCCCGTCCTCATCGGTCCTGATGAAGGACGGAAAGCCGAACGTCTGGGTGGTTGATGCAGCAGCCGGCAAGGTTTCCATTCGCGCGATCAAGATCGACGGAGACGGTGTCGAGGGAGGCTCCGTGCGGATCGCCGACGGCATCAGTCCTGGCGACCGTGTTGTCGTCGCCGGCGTTCACAAGCTTATCGATGGCCAAGCCGTCAGGGTAGATTAGGGGAAGCCCCGTGAAAAAATTCAATCTTTCCGACTGGGCGCTCGAGCACCGTTCGCTCGTCTGGTACTTCATGATCGTCTTCATCCTGGCCGGTGCGTTTTCCTATATCGGGCTCGGCCGCGAGGAGGATCCCCAGTTCACCATCAAGACCATGATCATTCAGGCGCAGTGGCCTGGTGCATCAGCTGAGGAAGTAACCAAGCAAGTCACCGACCGCATCGAGAAGAAGCTCGAGGAGCTGGAATCGCTCGACTATACGCGCAGCGAGACGGTTGCCGGGCAAACTACGGTTTTCGTGGAACTCCTGCCGACGACCAAAGCCAAGGATGTGAATGCCATCTGGATGCGCGTCCGCAACATGATAGCCGACATCAAGGGAGACTTCCCGAGCGGCGTTGTGGGGCCATTTTTCAACGACCGCTTCGGCGACGTTTTCGGCAATATCTACGCGTTTACCAGTGACGGGCTGACGCAGCGCCAGCTTCGCGACCTTGTCGAGGACGCGCGTGCGAAAGTGCTGACGGTTCCAAATGTCGGCAAGGTGGACATTATCGGTGCGCAGGACGAGGCCATCTATCTCGAATTCTCCACCCGGAAGATCGCAGCCCTTGGTATCAACCAGCAATCCGTGATCGAGACGCTCCAGGCGCAGAATGCCGTCACGCAGTCGGGGTTCGTTGACGCCGGTCCCGAGCGCATCGCCTTGCGCGTCAGCGGCCAATTCACATCGGAGGAAAGTCTCAAGTCGATCAATCTTCGTGTCAACGACCGCTTCTTTCCGCTGACCGATGTCGCAACGATCAAGCGCGGCTATGTCGATCCGCCCTCGTCGTTGTTCCGATATAACGGCCAGCCGGCGATTGGTCTCGCAATCGGCATGAAAGCCGGCGCAAATCTGCTTGAATTCGGCAAGGCGCTCGATCAGGAGATGGATAGGGTCGTTGCCGATCTTCCTGTCGGCGTGGACGTCCAGCGCGTCTCCGATCAGCCTGCCGTCGTGGACGAGGCCGTATCGGGCTTTACGCGAGCACTGTTTGAGGCGATCGTCATCGTGCTTGCGATCAGCTTCATCAGTCTCGGCGTTCGGGCGGGGCTCGTGGTTGCCATCTCCATCCCTCTCGTTTTGGCGATCACCTTCCTCGTCATGGCCTATTGGGGCATTTCGATGCAGCGTATTTCGCTTGGAGCGCTGATCATCGCCCTTGGCCTTCTGGTCGATGACGCGATGATTGCCGTCGAGATGATGGTGGCCCGCTTGGAGGTGGGCGATGACCTTAAGAAAGCGGCGACATACGTCTACACCTCGACAGCCTTCCCGATGCTGACCGGCACGCTTGTGACGGTCGCCGGTTTCATTCCGGTTGGGCTCAACAACAGCGCTGCCGGCGAATTTACCTTCACCCTTTTCGTGGTGATTGCTGTCTCGCTCCTCGTTTCATGGATTGTCGCGGTGTTGTTCACGCCACTCTTGGGCGTAACGATCCTCCCGAAGACCATGAAGTCCCATCATGATCAGAAAGGCCGCTTCGCAAGAGCCTTCACATGGATCCTGGGCGTGGCGATGCGCTGGCGCTGGATTACAATTGGCGCGACCGTCGTGGCATTCGCCCTTTCCATCGGCGGGATGAGCCTGGTGCAACAGCAGTTCTTCCCTTCCTCCGACAGACCGGAGCTCATCGTCGACTGGAACTTGCCGCACAACAGCTCGATCTCGGAGACGAACAAGCAGATGGCCAAGTTCGAACAGGAGATGCTCGCCAACAACAAGGATATCGAGCACTGGACGACGTATGTCGGACAAGGCGCTCCCCGCTTCATCCTGTCGTTCGATGTTCAAACGCCCGACGTCTCCTTCGGCCAGACCGTCATCGTCACCAAAGGGCTTGATGTTCGCGACAAGGTCAAAGCCGAACTGCAGGACTATCTCACGAAGACCTTTCCCGGAACCGATGCATTCGTGAAACTCCTCGACATCGGGCCTCCGGTCGGCAAGCCGGTGCAATACCGCATCAGCGGACCCGATATCCAGAAGGTCCGGGACATTGCCCAGCAATTTGCCGGTATTGTCGGCCAGCACCACCTGCTGTCCAACATGACTTTCGATTGGAATGAACCGTCGCGCGTCGTCAAGGTCGAGGTCCTCCAGGACAAGGCGCGGCAATTGGGTGTCTCCTCGCAGGACATTGCAACTGCCCTTAGCGGCATTGTCGAGGGGTCCTCAGCAACCCAGATTAGGGACGACATCTATCTCATCGATGTCATCGGCAGAGCCCAAACTTCGGAGCGCGGTTCCATCGAGACGCTGCAGAACCTTCAACTGGCCGGTTCAAACGGCAACTCGGTGCCGCTCTCGGCAGTCGCCAATTTCCGCTACGAGCTGGAGCAGCCGACGATCTGGCGGCGAACCCGCACGCCGACCATCACCATCAAGGCTGCCGTCGTCGGACCGACGCAGCCGGCGACCATCGTCACCGAATTGCAGCCGAAAGTCGATGAGTTCCGAAAAGGACTTCCGGCCGGTTACAACATCGCGATTGGCGGCGCAGTGGAAGAGAGCGCAAAGGCGCAAGGGCCGATCGCGGCTGTCGCACCGCTGATGCTGTTTGCGATGGCGACGATCCTGATGATCCAGTTGCAGAGCTTCAGCAGGCTGTTCCTGGTCTTCGCCGTGGCTCCTACGGCGCTTATCGGTGTGGTTACAGCGCTGCTCCTCAGCAACGCGCCGATGGGATTCGTCGCAATCCTCGGCGTCCTGGCGCTGATCGGCATCCTGATCCGCAACTCGGTCATCCTTGTCGTCCAGATCGAACACCTTCGAAGCGAGGGTATGCCACCATGGCAAGCCGTCATTGAAGCGACGGAGCATCGAATGCGTCCGATCATGCTGACGGCCGCTGCAGCAACGCTGGCACTCATCCCGATCTCCAGGGAAATTTTCTGGGGTCCCATGGCCTACGCCATGATGGGAGGCATTGTCGTCGGCACGGTTCTGACCCTTCTCTTTCTCCCCGCGCTCTATGTGGCGTGGTTCCGGATACCCCGCGACGGCCTACAGCACTAACGAGGTTATCCGATGTCACATGTTGAGCAGAGGGGTTTTGCGGCAGCGATTCCCTAGCTGAACGCTTGCCGCGCAGCTGGACCTAATTCGCTGTGAGGCGGTCGTGTCTTTCCGTCCTGATGGCCTGATCAGTATTGGCGGGCGCGCAAGGCGGCTGGAGGATGTTCTCCAGCCCCTCTCAACTGCTGCGCCCGGCACGAGCACGGTGGACATGATGCTTGCCACGACCGTCGGCCGAGCGACAAATCGAGTGAGCTTTATTCAGGCGAGCGCGGAACGGCGATATCCCTCGATGATATTGTTGTTTCCATTTCTCTGGATCGAAATCGAAAAGCCGGTGAGGTGCAATGGCCATCGCATTTGCCGGCCAATCCCGAGGCGGAGTTCGCTGTCCTCGATCAGAGCTTGAGCTGCCAGACGCGAGCAGCCGCGACACTGCCTTCGGATGCGGCGAGTGTTGCCGATCCGATAGGGGCAAAGCCTGGAATGCGCTTCGTGCCGCACCAGCGGCCGTTGTCGGCAAATACTTCAATAGAGCCGGTGTCGACAAAGATACGCACCTGCTCAGGCTTGGCGCCGGCAGCCAGATAGCGCGGCGACGGCTTTCCCGTTCTGGCATCGAAAAGGATCGCCAGCCCATCTTCGTCTAGCCGCACACCAAGACTGATGTCGGGATGGTCGAAACCGAGTTCGAAGGACGCACCGGGTTGTTTGAGGTCAAGCAGAATCTCGGCAGCCCCATCGATGAACTCGATGCTCTTGCCGGCCAGCAACCTGTCGTCATCGAGAAGCTTGTGGCGCAGGCCGTCCACGGCCTCGACGGGCGGCGTCAGAACCGCGTTTCCATCAAGAAGAATGCGCCGCGGCAACGTCATGGCAGTTGGAAAATCGACGCTCTTGGAAACGTCGGTCCAATTCGCCAGCCAAGCCAGACCGACAGGTCCGTCATCGTCGACGAAGGCCTGAAAGGCATAGGCGTCAGATCCGAAGTCGAATTCCTGCTCAAACTCCGGTACGAAATTGCGGCCATCGAACCGGCCGACGGTGACGGACGACATGTTGCGGCGCCCGGTCGCGGGATCGCGGCTGGTCAAGAGACCAAAAATGAGAGCCCAGCGCACCTCATCGCCTGTGGCGTTGCCGAGAGGGACCATGCAGGGACATTCGGCGGCCGTCATGCCAAAGCGATCCTCGCGATGCAGGATGCCGGCGAAGCTCCAGCCGCCCGCTGCATCGTTATCTAACGTCTCATAGAGGAGGATCACGCCGCCTGATTTGTCACGGCTGCCGAGCAGCATCTTCCACAGGCCGTCGGGCCCCTTGAACACATAGGGATCACGGAAATCGAGAGTGAGCCCCAGTCCGTCCGGTCGCAGCGGCAGCACAACGGAGGGGTTGCCAACATGAATCTCGTCCGGGCAGATTGCAGAAAGCTGTATCTGCTCCTCCGGCTTGCGATCCGGCATCTGCTCGGTGAAGAAGATGCGGATCTGCTCGCCGTCCTCTGTCGCAACCGGGATGGCCGACCCGGAAAAAGCTCCTCCGCGGCCATCGTCACGCATCGAGAGTTCGGCTGCAGGAAACAGGAAGACCGGTAGATGCGTCCAGCGAAGGTAATCATGCGAGACCGCATGCCCCCAATGCATCGTGTTCCAACGCAGGCTATGTGGATAATGCTGGTAGAAAAGGTGCGCTTTCCCCCCGAACCGGCCGAAACCATTGGGGTCGTTCATCCAGCCAAAGGGCGGACGGAAGTGATACCCCGAATGGAGTTGGGGCGGCGCATTTGCTGGCGCGTAGTGAAGTATGCGAATGCCCTGTTCGAGCACGCTTGCCGGATCGAAACTGTAGATCACCGAGACGGCCGTGGTGGCCGGGTCATAGCTCAGTTCGGTTCTGCCTCCTTCATTCAGCACGACCTGATGAAATTCGAACTCTTCGGTCCTGGCTGAAGCCACGGTGCGTTCAACGCCCACGACGGTCACCGAGACGGAGGCCGTAGCGCCTGGGACACGCGCCTTCAGCCAGATGTGAACAACGTCTCCGGCATGGAGATTGGCACTCACATTCTCACGCGACAGCGCGAAACTTCCTGCTTGGACTGTCATCAATCAACCTTTCACGGCAGAGCCGACGAACGAACTCACAAACCAACGCTGGAAGGCGAGGTAAAGAGCGAGAATGGGGATCATCATCAGGACGGAGGCGGCCATGGCACGATCCCAATAGATGCTGTCCTGGCCAAAGAAGGTGGCGATGGCCACGGATATCGGACGCGCATAGTCGGTCTGCGTCACGAGGGTCGGCCAGAGATACTGGTTCCAGCTTTCGATCCCCATGAGGATCGAGACGGTGGCAAGCGCGGGCAGGCTGAGCGGCATGTAGATGGAGCGATAGATCCGGAAGACCGAGGCCCCATCGATTTCCGCCGCCTCGTAGAGCTCCTTGGGAAGCTGTGCGAAGAACTGGTAGAACAGAAAGATGTAGAGGGGGCTCGCGACCCAGGGGAGGATCTGTACCGCGAACGTGTCGGTCATGCCGGCGCGCGACACCATCACCACCAGCGGCATAATGATGCTCTCCTGCGGAATTACATAGAGCGCGACGACAAGCGCAAGCAATACGGCTTTGCCGCGCAGTGAGCCCCAGGCCAGCACGAAGCCGGCCATCGAATTGACGATGAGACCGCCGCCGACTGTGAGCGCCAGGATCAGCAGCGAGTTGAGAAGATAGCGACCGAATGCCAGTTCGCCGGAGAAGTGCGCGACCTCCTTGAAGTTGGCAAGCGTCGGATCAGACACCCAGAAGGCACGGAAGCTGCCCATATCAGCCAGAATCTGGAAGCGATCGTCCTTCAGGCTCGCGATCAGGAGCATGAACAGCGGCGAGATCACGACCAGCGCGATGATAAAGATGCTAACGGCCTGGACGAGGTGGAATGACGCCTTCTTGGAAGCCCGGGGCTTCACGACCGGCGTCACTTGGCTCATGACGAGATCAGACATCGAAGCGCCTCAACAGTTTGCGCTGAATGAGCGCGATTATGAGCACGATGACGAACAGGATGACGGAGACGGCCGAAGCATAGCCGAGTTTCTGCTCCTCGAATCCGGCCCGCACCATGTAGTGCACGACTGTTTCGGTGCTCCCTTTTGGTCCGCCTTGGGTGAGGATGGCGACCTGCGTGTAGAGCTTGAACGCCTGGATGGTCGTAATGACAAGCACGAAGACATGGGTCGGCCGCAGGCCGGGCATCGTCACGTGCCAGAAGCGGCGCAGCGCATTCGCACCGTCGATCTTGGCGGCATCATAGAGCTCGTCCGGGATCCCCTGCAGACCCGCGAGGTAGACGATCATCTGGAAGCCATAGGCCTGCCACGCCGAAAGCAGCACGATCGAGAACATCGCCCAGTTGGGATCGCCCAGCCAGTCGATTGGCTGGATGTGACCGCCGGACAGAAAGCCGACGATCTGGTTGAACGGTCCGCTGGGATATTGGAACAGCGTGCCCCAGATGACGCAGACGACAACCATGGAGGTGATCGCAGGCAGGAAGAACATGCCGCGCAGGAGATTGCGACCAGGTATCTTCTGGTGCAGCAGCAGCGCCGTTGCAAACGCGAGGCCGCACTGAACCGGCAGGACCCAGAACGTAAAGCGCGACACATTCCACAAGGACGTCCAGAACAGTGGATCGTTGAAGATACGCTGGAAGTTCAGCAACCCGACGAAGCGCACCGGCGTCGGTCGCGGGACCAGCGGCTGGTTCGTCATGGACGTCCAGAACGACAGGAGGAACGGCGCGATCAGGAAGAAGGCGAGAAGCAGGACGGCCGGTGCGATCATCAGGGCCTCCTGCACCAGCCGGCGCGGATCACGCCGTCCGCCCGAGCGCAGCCGTACGGCCGCGGGCGATTGTTGCAAAGTCATGATCTCCTCCTCCTGAAGATTGAATGCATCCAACGAGATTGCCGCCAGGCTGCCTTACCGGCTGGCCTGGCGGCAAAGGCCCCCTACTGTTGCGCATCGAACGGCGGGTAGCCGGCGTTGTCCTCGATGTCTTCATCGATCTTCTGCGCGGCTTCCTGCAACGCTTGCCTGGCGTCACCACCATTGAAGATCTTGTCGACGGCCTGCATGAAGGCCGAGGTGATCGTCGGATAGGCCGGATGCGGCGGGCGAGCGACAGCCGTCTTCGACGCCTGTTCGAAGGCAACGGCCATCGGGCCACCCGCAGCATAGACCGGCGAGTCGGCGGCAAAGCTCTTCAGTCCGGGGAAGCCGGAATTCTCCTTGGCGAACTCGCGATACGCCTTGTCCTTCAAAAGGAAGCTCACGAACCTGCCGGCAACGTCGGGATGGTCGGACGACTTCGTGATGCCCCAGATCCAGGTCCCGTTGGGGCTGACCCCTTTGGTGCCGAGCTTGGGCAGCGGCATGACGATGATATCGTCTTTCATCGCCGCGGCAGCTTCTGCATAGAACCAATGACCGCCGAGCGCCAGGGCAGCCGGCTTGCCGTCGGCGTAGAACTGGTTTGTGCCAGAGGAACCCGGAACGACCCAGCCGTTCTTCACCCACGTCTGCATCATTGTCAGCGCCTTGACACAGGCCTCGCCGTCCAGCGTGCCCGTCGCCTTCCACGACGTCCGGTCAATCAGGTCGCAGCCCGCCGACTCGAGAAGAGGCCCATAGGCATAAGTGATCCACTCCGTCTTGATGCCATAGCCGCGAAACGTGTCGATCGGCCATTTGACACCGTCGAGCTTGGAGAGTTTCTCCAGGTAGCCCTCAAACTCTTCGCGCGTCCAGGCGTCGTCGACGGATTTCGGAATACGGGCGCCGATCGCCTCCAAGTATTTTTTGTTGCCATAGAGCACGACCGAGGAGTCGGTGAGGCCGACGGCATAGAGGTCCTTGTCTATGGGATAGGTGCCCTGCGCCACGTTCGACGGCGTCATGTCGTCGACAATATCCTTGTCGATCAACGGCTTGATCGGCTGCAGGTAGCCAGACCACACATAGTTGGCGAGAAACGGCGCATCGAGTTCCATGATGTCGGGCAGCTGCTTGGCCATAACAGCCGCGCTGAACTTTTCATTGTAGGCATCGTGCGGCGCATAGATGAGTTCGACGTCGACATCAGGATTGGCTTCTTCGAAGCGCTTGGCAACATCGCCGTAGGTCTTCACCCAACCCGGATCGCCCTGATGCATCATGTGAATGACGGTCTTGGCCTCTGCCAGACCGGCGGTTGCTGCAAGAGCTGTCGAGACCAGAAGTGCCGAAAGTAAACGTTTACCCATTGTTTCTCCTCCTTTGGATACTCATGTTGCCGTTGATTTTCAGACGGAAGATCGAGAGATCAGCTGGAATGGAAGCCTTCGCGTGTGCGGTGGGACGACGTCCTCGCTCAGCAGCATCTCTGCCGCGAGCCGACCCATGGCGCGATGCGGCAGGGCCATTGTTGTCAGGGGCGGATCAAGCCTTGTGGCGATTTCGACCTGGTTGTCGAAACTGCCCACCGCGACATCGTCGGGAATGACCGCACCCACCCGGCGCAGCGCAGAGTACACCTCCATGGCAACGCGATCGTTGCCACAGAGAATGGCGTCAGGGGACTCGCTCGCGTTCATGAGGCCGGCGACATGAGTTCCGACCATACTGGGCGCGCGGTCACTGTAGATTGGACGGCGAACAGCAGGCACAACGCCGATCGGAACAATGCCTGCTTCATCGAGCGCCTTTCGAAAGCCGCGCTCGCGCAATTCCCCGGCGAGAAGGCCAGGAAGATTGATGAAGGCAATGCGGCGACGTCCGGCAGCGAGCAGGTGGCGAGTGATCTCGAAGGCAGCGCTCTCTTCGTCAGGCACCAGCGAGGTTACCCGACCGTTGGCTTCGCTGCAATTGATCATGATACCGACATTTCCGGCCAACTCTTCCGGCAGGGCGACGGTCTTGTGGTACATTGCCGCATAGGCGATGGCGCGAGGACGAAAGCGGCGCACCTCCTCCAGAACCGAGGCGACGTCACGAGTACCGTTGAGGTTCATCGCAAAGACGGCCATCTCCGCCGTCCGTGCGGCACCATCGAGGCCGCGGATGATCTCGGTCGCGAAGGGTGACGTGATAAGCTCATCGGCAACGACGCCGATCAGCGGCAACCAACCCTGTCGCACACCTCTGGCAGCGAGGTTGGTGACGTAGCCGAGTTCCTCGGCGATCTGCTTGACTCTCGAGCGCGTCTCTTCCGACATACGGGCGGATCCGCCATGCAGCGCGCCGGAGACCGTCTTGATCGAGACCCCCGCCCGTTCCGCTATGTCTGAAAGCGATGTCGCCAAGCCTCCCTCCCTTGGGTTATCGATTACCCAATAATCGGTCGGAAATGCGTTGTCAAGAACGGACGTTGTCTTGACCCAAGGAATAGCCAGGGTCCTATCGGATTATTCCGCAGCGCGGATCGCCGGTGCAGTTGGGGCGGAGTTTCCCAACCTGAACTTCTGCATCCTAGGGGATCCGCCTTTGCCGTCTTGCGAGGTCGACCAAGAGACAAGATGCAACTCCTCACCGGCGGCATTGGGCCTTGCAGCCTGCGGTCTGCGTACGGGGAGTTCCCGACCGACCGACTGCTCCAGACGCTGTATCCGCATGCCCACGGCCGATTGACTGCCGCCAACCATGGTGCGGCATTCGACGAGTTGCCGCTTTCAATGACGGTAACAAAGGTCTCAGCAGGTCGAGATCGAGTGGAGGGGAACAAAGCTGCGAAAAAAGGGTCTGGCTGAGACTGGCCCGTATTGGTCGCAGGCGAGCGTTTGGAAAGCCATCCGAAACGGAGACCGCGCTGTCCCCGTTGGCTGCAAGGCTAAATTTTTGCGATCGTTGCCCGAGTACCAACTGCCGCTTCGAGGGCGTGGTGGACTTACGAGATTTCCCGCAACCAATTGTGGAAGTGAAACGATGACGGGGCCGTAGCGTTTGTCACTGATCTCGTCGATCCCGAAACTTCGGATCGGTGCAGCAGCCAAGCCGAACTGTCGTGTGTACCGTAAATATAGTATAGTGACGATACTTTCTGCGGGAGTCCGGGGTGTTCATCATGTCTGATCGAGCCAAGCGCCTTAGAACCCTGAACTTCTGCTTACTATTCCTGGCGATCTCCGTTTCCCTATTCGCGATTGGGGTCGCAGTTAGGGTGTCGAGAGACTGGAAGACTAATCCGCTGAAGGACATCGATGATGGACACTTCAGTCTATTGGTTGACGACCGAGGGAAAGTCCTGATCAACTATAGTTGCGAAGGGGAGTACTCGCAGATTCAATATGACGTTGCTACGCGGCAGTACAACGTCAGCCCAATCTCGAATGCCTTTGCCTCGACGATGATCACATGGTTTTCAGAGCGTGATAAAGAAATCTATGGCCTGTCCGCTGGCGCTCCGGTAGCGATAACGGCCGGGGAAGTGCTCTTTTCGTGGAGGGTATTCCAGAGTGATCGATTGGAAGGGATACGGTTCATCCGGTCAATCGCGACGAACAAGACCTTTTGGTATGGCGTGGCCACGGTCGGTGGATACTTTGCTGGCGACTATGTCGGCGGTCTTATAAATGTTGGCTGCTACAAGCCAGGTGATCTGGCTTGGCTCCAGGGGCTTGATTGGAACGTGATCACACAGGGCCTATACACGTATACGATGTTGAAGCTGGGGCGCTGCATGCAAGATCATAAGTTTTATGTGCAGGCGAATATTCCGAGGGAGTACTTGCTAGATGCTGGCATAATCCAGGATAAAATCATGTCACAGACCCTTCCGATATATCGGAGGTTGCATTTGCCGGTGATGGCTTCCCAAAGTGTAAAGCTTCAAGTCGGCTACCAAGCGCAGCCTCCGAAGCTAGAAGAGATACGCAATGCTGATAGTTTGCTCCGCGAATGTTCGAGCGTGGACCAATTTTCTACCTTTTCGGAGCAGCGGCTAGCAGAGGCCGTTTCGGTGATAAAGAAAAATCGTACAGGACCTTGGGATATGACCAATCCGTTTCTCTTCAACACCTCAAAAGTGAGGTGACCAAGTATGACGGTAAGTTGGCCGAGTGAAACGTGATCTAGGCTCTGTTGACAAAGTGGATTCCCAAATCGGCTGAAGCGTGATTCAAGACTGCTTTTTAGGAGGCAGTATTGGCGCGAGGCGATTTGAGCAACGACGAATGGCGTGTAGCCGAGCCGTTCCTACCCAGAGAACGGGGACGCAAGTCGCGGCCCGCTCACGATAATCGTCGCTTTTTTAACGGGATGCTGCACGTTCTGCGCGTTGGCTGCCCGTGGCGCGACATGCACGAACGCTACGGCAAATGGAACTCTGTCTATGTCCGTTTCCGTCGATGGGCTGAGCAAGGCGTCTGGGACGCGCTCTTGGAAAGGCTCGTCGAACTGGGTCTTGCCGACGATTGGCAGCACATGATCGACAGCACGACCGTTCGGGGTCATTCGCAGGCTGCGGGCGCAAAAGGGGGACTGATAAGGAGGCTTTTGGTCGATCACGCGACGGCTTGCCCTCATTAGCTGTCAGAAACCGCTCGATCTCGGCCTTCCACGCCCCGATCCTTGGTAGCGGTTGCCGTTCTCGCTCATAGGTAAAATCGGTCTCGTTGGAGCGCAGTATCTTGCGAACCGTGTTGCGCGACATATGGAGCTCCCGGACGATCTTCTTCACCGACCAGCCCTGCACATGGAAGGCCCGTCGAACACGCGCAATCGTATCCACTCGCTTCAACTCCCGCTCCATCCGCCGCTAAATGCCGGATGGTCAGATGAAAGCTGAGGGGGGCAAAATTGGACCCCGATTACTCCGCCAAGGGGGTCAAAATTGCACGCCGAAACACACCCGGAAGCCATGGAATGTGCCGAGCGCCCATCGTTTCAGGTTGGCGAATACGATGTGAATCCATTTGAAGCTGATGTGCGCGGGTATCGGCGTGCGTGAGAGGTTCACCTGGGGGATCCTTCGATCCGGCGCAGCCCGATATGTGGAGTCCTCGTCTGTTCGCAGGTGCGATCCCGGTGTGTTCCCCACCACGAAGGGGATGAGGCTCGCGGACGGTCGGCAATGCATGCCAGCCTAATGCGGCCGACCACGAATCTTCCGCCTCTTTCGACCGCTCCAGCGATCCAGATCTGGTGTTATGTTCTCATCTGCGTCAACATGGCTGATGTTGTATGCAGCAGTTTTGAGCTAGTGCTCCCTCACGATCGAGTGTTCAAGTAATAGCCTGGAAATATCCGAAATGTGGGATTGGTTCCCTATAGTCTTCTTTCCGCTCAAGCTTCTCGTGTTAGGCACGGGCATGTTCTTCGCCATCAAGTGGCATCACGATCAAGCGAAGAAGAAATAACGAAACCAGCGGACCGTAAGCGCCCGCCGATTAGAGAAGCGCCGTCCATTTAGTCCGCTTAGGGCCCGCAAGCTGCCCAACCGCCCCCATCATCCATTAGAGCGGTTCATTGCTTGTCAGAATCGCCTCCAGATTCCCAAATCAGTTGAAATATGATTCAAGATGGATACTGGGATTGGAGGCCAGCATCCATGACGCGACCGTATTCCAATGATCTTCGAGAGCGTGTTGTCGCTGCAGTTGAGACCGTTCAGAGCTGCCGTGTTGTCGCCGAACGGTTCGATATGACGGTTTCCTCTGTCGTGAAGTGGTCGCAACGCTATCGTGCCGCGGGCAGCGTAATCCCCGGCAAGATGGGCGGCCATCGCCGGCGTGTCCTGGAGCCGCACCGCGCCTTCATCATCGAGCAGACGTCGCACCTGACCGCCGATAGCGGAAGGGGCCTTGGCCGGAAAGCGCCAGATGCGGTCATGGACTGAAGAGCGGCAGTTCATGGCACCAGCCTGACGTCCAATCTTACACTGCCAACAGCACGGCTGAATCTGGCGAGCAAATCATGCATGATACCGAGATCACGACCTTCGAAAAGGTAAAGGCTTGATTGATCGCGTACCTCGGCTTTGGGCCGCCCGTCATTGCCAAATGGCGGAGTATCTCGATCTCGACGGACTTCGAAACGGCGGTAACGAAGTCGGCGTGACGAACAAGGGGGCCGGCTGTTGGCAGAAAGCTTCTGGCGCTTCCTTCCTAAGCGGAGCGAGATTGGTTTACCCTCTTGTCGTTCAGGCAGAACGCGCCAGATTTCACAATGCTTCGAGGGCAGGCGGCTAATCTTGCTGGCAACCTGCTTGCAATTTGCGTTTACAATAGGGGGACGGCTCCAGCCGATAGTTCGCGATGTCTTTCGATCTTTCAGTCAATGGTAAGAACTACGCTGTCGACGTCGATGGCGACATTCCGCTTTTGTGGGTCCTACGGGATACGATCGGACTCACCGGTACGAAATTCGGCTGCGGCATTGCGATGTGTGGCGCGTGCACCGTCCATGTCGACGGAGTTCCGGTCAGGTCGTGCGTGATGCCCGTTGCCGATGCGGCGGCCAAGCCGATCACTACGATCGAGGCGATCGGGGAAACCGAGGCAGGCGCGCGGATACAGAAGGCTTGGCTCGATATCGATGTCGTTCAATGCGGTTATTGTCAGTCGGGCCAGATCATGTCGGCAACTGCCTTGCTTGCCGCAAACTCCACGCCGACGGACAAAGACATTGACGCCGTAATGGCCGGAAACATCTGTCGATGCGGAACTTATCCTCGCATCAGGGCTGCCATCAAACAGGCTGCGGAGACGAGGTAGCTGTCATGTCGCTCCACGACAAAATCAACCTCACAATCTCGCGCCGGCAATTTCTCATCGGGGCCTCGCTGACGGCCTCGGGACTTCTCATCGGTCTTCAACCAGAAAAGTCCTCCGCCGCGGTCGCGGCGTTGGAGCCGAGCCCGTTCATCCGCATCCCCGCCAAGGGCAAGATCGTTTTCATCATGCCTTCCGTGGAGATGGGGCAAGGTATCTACACGGCGGTAGCCATGCTCCTTGCGGAGGAGTTGGAAGTCCCGCTTGAAGAAGTGGTTCTCGAGCATGCGCCTGCAGATCCGACCCGATATGCAAATCCACTTCTTGGCGATCAAATTACCGGGGGGTCGGTAGCCATCCGTGCCGTCTACGAGCAAATGCGCAAGGCAGGTGCCGCCACGCGGATTGTGCTGGTGAATGCTGCTGCGCGCGGTTGGGGCGTCCAGCCCGGGAGCTGCAAAGCCGAAGCCGCGCATGTTGTCCACGCGGAAAGCGGCCGTCGCGCTGCCTATGGAAGCCTCATTGAGGCGGCCGCCTCGGAGGCCGTGCCACAGGAAGTGCCGCTCAAAGCGGCCTCAAGCTTCGCCGTGATAGGCAGGTCCATCCGGCGTCTCGACAGTCCGGAAAAGGTTAACGGGACCGCCAAGTTCGGGATCGACGCGCGCCCGGAAGGCGTCTCGTATGCGGCGATTGCGATCTGTCCCCATTTCGGCGGCAAGCTCGGTTCGGTCGATGACGAGCCTGCTACGAAGGTCAAAGGCGTCAAGCAGGTGGTCCGAACCGAGGATGCCGTTGCAGTCGTCGCCGACAATACGGGCGCTGCGCGCAAGGGGCTGGCAGCCCTCTCCATCGAGTGGAACGCCGGCCCACACGGTGACCTCTCATCGGCGGAGCTTGAAAGGCGTGCCGAAGATGCGATTGGCGGCGAAGCCCTGGCGCACATCGATGAGGGGGACGTCGCCAAGGCCGAGGCAGAGCACGGGCCCGTACATCAATTCGTGTATCGCATGCCGATCCTTACCCATACGGCGATGGAGCCGATGAACTGTACCCTCCACGTTCGTAACGATGGATGCGACGTTTGGGTAGGCACCCAAGTGATGGGACGGGCACGCCAGGCCGTTGCAGATGTGACCGGGCTCCCGGTCGAGAAGGTGGTCGTTCATAACCATCTGCTCGGCGGGGGCTTCGGCCGAAGGCTGGACGTCGATGGCGTCATACTGGCGGCGAAGATCGCAAAACAGGTTGACGGCCCGGTCAAGGTGACGTGGAGCCGGGAGGAGGACATCCGCCACGACTGCTATCGCTATCTCAACTACAGCAAGGTCACCGCGACGCTCGGGCGGGATGGCATGCCCGTTTCCTGGCGTCATCGCGTCATCGGCCCTTCGGTCATGGCACGCTGGCTGCCGGCGTTCACCCGCGATGGGATAGACCTCGACATTATGGGGGGTGCGGAATCGCCTTACGATATCGCGAACAAATACACCGACTTCGTACGTCACGAAGCACCGGACGGGATGCTGACGGGCAACTGGCGTGGCGTCGGCGCGACCCGCAACATTCCGCCAGTTGAAGGCAGCATCGACGAACTCGCTCACATCGCCGGGATCGATCCGCTGGAATACCGGAGGCGGCTGCTGCAGCAGAAGCCGCGGCTACTCGGGGCCCTGAACCTTGCGGCGGAGAAAGCCAACTGGGCTGCCGCGCTTCCAAAAGGAAAGGGAAGGGGAATTGCACTTTCTGAGGACTTCGGCAGCTTCGCGGCCATGATCTCGCAGGTGAGCATAGACGACAATGGAAGGTTTACCACCGACCGTATCATCTGCGCTGTCGACTGCGGCCAGGTCATCAATCCCGACACCATAGAGGCTCAAATCCAGAGCGGCATTATTTATGGCTTGAGCGCGGCACTTTATGGCCGCATCACCGTACAAAACAGCGCTGTCGTTGAGAGCAACTTCGACGACTCGCCGGTCCTGCGTATGCATGAGACGCCGTCGATCGAGGTCTACATCGTTCCAAGTTCGGAAGCTCCGGGAGGTATCGGGGAAGTCGGCACACCCGGCGTTGCGCCATCGTTGCTCAACGCGATCTTCGTGGCGACCGGCGAGAGATTGCGCACTCTGCCCATCGACCAGTCCAAGTTGCGGAGGGTGTGATTATGACGAAGAGAACAATCGCCGTCCTCGTGACGGCGGCCATGACGTCCATAGCGATCGTTGCTGGCCTGGGCCCGTTTCAGACCAATGCTGAAAACTCCCAACAGAACGGCTTGAAGGCCATTTCCGACTTCAATTCGATCGAAGACAAAGCTGCTCGCTCAAAAGCAATCTTCGAAGAGGCGAGCCGTGTCCTGACGCATCCCCGGTGCATCAACTGTCACCCGGCGACGCGCCGCCCAACGCAGGGCGATGACATGCATCCGCACGTCCCGCTGATGATTGCAGCCGATAGTTCGCTGGGGCCTGCGGGTCTCGTGTGTAGTACCTGTCACGGTCCGGAGAACCGGAGTGTCGTCGGAAGCCGCCTCAAGTCGATACCTGGCAATGCCCACTGGTCTCTCGCGCCTGCGAGCATGGCCTGGCAGGGGCTCACCGTCGGCGAAATATGTCAGCAGGTCAAGGACCCAGGACGCAACGGCAATCGTTCACATGCTGACCTGGTCCGTCACATGGGGACCGATCATCTCGTTGGCTGGGCGTGGCATCCGGGAAGCGGCCGTGCTCCGCCCCCAGGGTCCCAGCAGGAATTTGCGGCGTTGATCTCGGCATGGATCGATCTGGGGGCCGAATGCCCGGGTTAAACTGGACGATTGTTCCCCTCCGTGCCGACCCGCTTTCCACGCGTGGCATGTCAACCGTCGGCGTGCCTGGGTGGCACGAGGATAATGACGGGAACGCAACCCGCCCATGACGAGTTCGAATAAGCGCTGCCACCCGGTGGTGAATGGCGAAGCGATGACCAATGACTACAACGAGACCACCAATCCAGCACTCACGGGAATCAAGGGGCGCTGCCCGCGGTGTCAACGCGGACACTTGTTTAACGGGCTCCTATCATTGGCTCCATCTTGTGAGTATGTGGTTTGGATTACGCGTTTGCCGACCCTGCGGATGGCCCCGCGTTTTTCGCCATGAGCATCGTCGCAGCCCCGGCGCTCGCATTTGCTCTGTGGCTCCAACTGACCTTTACCCCCCCGGCTTTGGGTACATCTCGTTTCAACTTTGCCTTTGACCGTAGTGGCATGTGTCGTGCTGTTGCGGCCCTTGAAAGGATGGCTGGTGTGCTTCCAGTACGTCCATAAAGCTGAACAGGGCCGCATTGATCGGGACTGGCGAGGTCGAAAAGGAAGACCACCACGTCCTCGCCTGCGGCTAGGTCCAGCCTGATCCAGCATAACGGGGGGAACATCTTGCGGGCGTTATTTCGACCGGCTGATCTCAGTAAAACGACTTGCGACGCGCAACAAACGCGCGGAGGAGGGGAAGGAAGAAGGCCTTACTGAACCGTCCAAGTGGTGGTTGGGACTGAAGGCAGAAGCAGCGGCCGACGACATCGCTGTCGCGTAGATCGGAGCGGAGAAGCTCGGGTCATCGAGCTTGACTGAGAGGTAGTCGCGGTTGCTCTCGCTGGAGTGCTTCTGCCAGGCCGCACCAAACTCGACATTATGTGGAGCTCCACATAATGTCGATTATGCAGAGAGCGGGCCCTTGTCGGAGGGGTTTTCGATGCGGGCTATGCGAGCCTTCACGTTAAGGGCAAGCGTGCGGATCGAGCCGTCGAAGCCGTTTTCGCTGGTGGTGAAGATGCCGATGGTTGCCATTGTCGTTTTCCTTTTCGCAGTTTCGGGCCGCACCATTGCGGCCTCGATGGCTGTCGCAAGGACCGGTGACGATTGGACCGCACCCCCGGGATCCACGTTGCGCTCGCGCAATGGGGCGGGTCATAGGGCCGTAATGAAATGGAGGGCGGCCGGGAGGAACTTTGTTGCCGCGCGAGGAATGGCGGCGGAGCCGTCAGGGGAAGAAAGTTTCGGATGGCCGTTGCGGGAAGGCGATCGAGGCGGAGCCGTTTCTCTGGTCAGACATGCCTCATCGAGCCCGCGAATGGAGCGCCGCTAACGTCCGGCTAAGGGATGTGACAATGGCGGCCGCGCGCAGTTGGGGCATAGCTCCGATCTCGGCGCATCGGCGGACCGATCACTCCGGCTTTAGCTCAGGCCGTACCAGGTCCCACGACCCGCTCCATGAAGGGTCAGATGTCCCTGCTCTGTCAACGCCCGAAGATGATCCTTGACGGTGTTGCGGCTTGCGCCTGTGGCCTTGGCCGCGTCCATCACCGTAACGCGCCCGCGCTCACGCGCCAGTTCGAGGATCGAGACGGACAGCTCTGGCAGGTCGCCCAGCAGGATGCGTTCACGCTCGATCTTGCGCTCGAGCCGCTGCTTCTGGCGCTGCAGGCTCCGGAGGAAAAACTCGACCCACGGATTCCAGTCCTGTTGATCTGTCCTGATCGTGCCCTGCGTTCGACGAAGCGCAAGGTAATAGGCTTCCTTGTTCTGCTCGACAACGCTTTCGAGAGAGCTGTAGGGCACGTAAGTATAGCCCGCCCGAAGGAGCAGCAAAGTGGTCAAGGCTCGCGACAGGCGGCCATTGCCGTCCTGGAATGGATGGATTTCCAGAAAGACCACGACGAAGACAGCGACGATGAGCAGAGGGTGAAACGTCCCATCCTTCTCCTGGGCCTGTTGCCAGGACACCAATTCCGACATCCGGCCCGGCGTATCGAAGGGGGATGCTGTCGCGAAGACGACGCCCAGGCTTCGCCCATCTTCGTCGAAGGCTTCGACGTTGTTGGCAAGGGTTTTCCAGTTTCCCCTATGTCGCTCATCCTTGGTCGAGTGTGCGAGTAGATCACGATGGAGTTGGCGGATGTGATTTTCGTCAAGCGGGATCGCGTCGAAGGCAGAGAAGATCGTTTCCATCACCTCGGCATAGCCTGCGACCTCCTGTTCGTCTCGGCTGGTGAATGAGCCGATACGCAGGTTCGAGAGCAGCCTCTCGACTTCGCGGTCGCTCAGTTTTGCGCCCTCGATACGGGTAGACGATCCGATGCTTTCGATCGTCGCCACCCGCCGCAAGCTGGAGAGCCGGTCTGGCGCAATCCGGCCAAGCGCTCGCCACGCACCTTTGAATTCGTCGATCTCGGCGATCAACGACAGGATCTCAGGCGTGATGTGCAATTTCGTGAGGTCAAGGATCGTCATCCATTATCCCATCCGTTTCCATCCGAATGGGATATGACATACCGGGCTCCATTTTTCCATCCATTTTCATCCAATAAGGAACAATAGCGGAAAAAGGCAGAGGCCCCGCCCGATGGGTGGAGCCTCGAGGAGCTCAGTCGCGGTTGGGCCGCGACCAGATCAGCTGCAGGCCGTCTTCGCCTTCGACTTCGGCCAGCGTGGCGTAGATCGGAGCGGGGAAGCTCGGGTCGTCCAGCTTGACCGAGAGATAGTCGCGGCCCTGTTCGGAGGTCTTCTGCCAGGCGGCGCCGAGCTCGACATTGCCGGCGTAGATGCGGAAGTGCGGACCCTTGTCGGAGGGGTTTTCGATGCGGGCTATGCGAGCCTTGACGTTAAGGGCAAGCGTGCGGATCGAGCCGTCGAAGCCGTTTTCGCTGGTGGTGAAGATGCCGATGGTTGCCATTGTCGTTTTCCTTTTCGCAGTTTCGGGCCGCACCATTGCGGCCTCGATGGCTGTCGCAAGGACCGGAGACGATTGGACCGCACCCCCGGGGTCCACGTTGCGCTCGCGCAATGGGGTGGGTCATAGGGCCGTAATGAAATGGAGGGCGGAAAGTCGCAGATTTGTTAGTTGGAGAGGAATGGATGCGCAGCGCCAGGGGTAAGAAATCTGGGGCTGGCCGTTGCGAGACGACGATCGAGGCGTAGCCGGTGTCCGGTCAGACATGCCTCATCGAGAACGCAGAGGGAGCGCCAGCATAGAGGGAAAGGAGCGCAAAATGGCGATCGCGAACGGATGACCACATTCGAAAAACGGATCAGCGGTGAAGCGGCTTGCGACCGGCAGCACCCTAGGTGCTCTCCCTTTTGCATTCTCGGCCCGATTACATGTGCCATTGCAGAGGCTATCGTGGCGCCGCGATTCGTCGCTCGGAGGAGGATCCATGCGCAAACAGACAAAGCCGTTCACCGTCGAAATCAAGCCGTCCCCGAAAGCCAAGGTCTGGCAACCAGAAACCATCGATCTGGGGAACGCTGGATCTGAGAGCAACAGAAGAACTCCAGGTCACAACGATGCCGGACGAGGCGCCAACCGCCGTCGAGGACAGTGGCTGGTCTTGATCAATTGATTGGACGATCAAGCCGCCCGCAGGGCTTGCTCCTGCGATGAAAGCTCACAGCAATTGGCTCTGATGGCGCGTGCTCGATACGGATATGTTTAGGCCGACGAGGCGTGACGGCGAACCCGCCGTCCGTTTTCGCCAACAGTTCGTCATCCCGGTGCGACAAGGAATGCCTGAAAGGCGACTTTAAGAGCGCGATGTGACATCGCCGCTCTCAGCATCTGTCTTAACCGCAGCGGGACGCGGGTGCGACGAAACGGTTGCGATTATTTTCATTGCCGCGGCCAATAAGACAATAGCGACAGGCAAGACCAGCGCGTTCCATTGCGGCATGGTATCGGCAGTCTCCGCAACCAACGTCACGAAGTGGACGACGAGATAGAGAATAATCATCTGAAAGAAAAGATTCTTAAGCTCGGCGATGCCTTCAATTACCATCCATTCCGGCAATTTCTTTCGCCAGGGCGAAGACGGGTCAATGACAAATCCTACGGTGATCGCGCAGCCGAAAATTACCAGCACGATACCGAACAACAGCTTGTCTGTGCCCTGCAGGACCGCAGTAACGACGGCTTGGTCTGGATCAGTTCGAATGTAGGCGAACGCGTCCCAGATTGTGAGAAGGCCTTCCCAGAACATCAGGAAAGACGCGGCGATGACACCGACAGATGCCAGCGCCATCACGTAACGCAAACTCAATAGCACGGCGATCATGTCGTCTCGTCCCCGGAAAGCGGCTTACTCGCAGGTCAGTTTCGGAAAACGAAATCACTATTGGCTGTTAGCATTCAGTACCATTAACCAGGCATCCCTGTCCATTCCGCGTCGAGTGGTGCCTCGTTCAGAAAAAACACGGCCGCGGCCCGTTGGGGCGGTAGCGGAGCCAAGGCCAACCGGCTGCGACTGCTTGGAATACATGGTGCGGCGACACCTGATCTCGGGATTGTCAAGGAACTGTCCGACAAGGCATTTGATTTTTTTAAGGACCGCGCAATATGCATACACGCAGAAATAGATCCTCAGGGCCCGGTTCGGCGACTGATGGATAAATTGGCTTTGCGAACAGCACCAGGTGCGCAGTGGTCCCTCTGGTTGGCGCAACCGGAGCCGGCGCGGCCAGTTGCCAGTTGAAGGCGTTTTGCCCCTTGTGTTCTCATTGGAGCAAGCATGTCCAGTTCTTCTCATGAGACCAAGTTTTCCGCCTGGACACTGATGGGGATCGTGGTTGGTTCCATGGTCGGCGCGGGAATTTTCTCCCTGCCTCAAGCCTTCGGCAGAGCGACCGGACCGCTGGGTGCGATGATTGCCTGGACAATTGCCGGTGTCGGGATGCTGATGGTCGCTTTCGTGTTCCAAACTCTTTCAGAGCGGCGACCTGACCTTGACGCGGGTATATATGCTTACGCCAAGGAGGGATTTGGCAACTACGCCGGCTTCTTGTCGGCGCTCGGTTACTGGAGTGCTGCTCTTTTAGGGAACGTATCGTATTTTGTTCTCATAAAATCGACCCTCGGGTTGTTCTTTCCAATTTTCGGAGATGGAAATACGGTCATTGCAGTAGCGACCTCTTCATGCCTGCTGTGGGGAATGCACTGGCTCATTCTTCAAGGCATCCGCCAAGCTGCCGCTTTAAACGCTGTCGTAACAGCCGCAAAGCTCATTCCAATCATGGTTTTCATCGTCCTGGTGTTTCTCGCCTTCAAATGGGAGGCCTTCAGCAGCGGATTCTGGGGAAGTGGTGATCGCACCTTTACTGCAATCGCTGAACAAGTGCGCAGCACCATGCTGGTCACAGTATTCGTCTTCGTCGGCATCGAGGGTGCAAGCGTTTATTCGCGATATGCCAAGAGCAGGTCAGACGTCGGGATCGCCACGGTAGGAGGATTTCTGCTTGTCTTGGGCTTGATGCTAGCCGTCACATTGCTGTCGTACGGCATATTATCGCCCGCTGAGCTTGGCCAGCTTCGCAATCCCTCCATGGCGGGTGTCCTTGCCGCGGCAGTGGGCCCGTGGGGCGCCGTGTTCGTCAGCCTGGGGTTGATCATCTCTGTCGCTGGCGCATATCTCGCCTGGGTTCTGCTCGCCGCAGAGATTTTATACTCCGCGTCAAAATACGAGACGATGCCTCGTTTTCTATCAAGAGAAAACAGTCGGGGCGTGCCTGCCAATGCACTTTGGCTAACAAATATCCTGGTTCAGCTATTTCTTATCGTTACGCTTTTTACGCAATACGCCTTCACATTGGCGGTAGCGATGACGAGTTCAATGATATTGATCCCGTATTTTTTTGTTGCAGCCTATGGCGTCAAACTCAGTTGGAGTCAGATGCCTTTCAAAGAAATAGGACGAAGCCCCAGTCGAACAGAATTTATGCAATCGTTGCTGGCACTGATCTACACGAGTGGTCTGATATACGCAGCTGGCGCGAAGCATCTGCTTCTCACCGCTCTTCTCTATTGTCCCGGTACGGTTCTTTTTGCCTTGGCGAGAAGGGAGCAACGCAAGGGAGTCTTTAACCACTGGGAAAAGGCCGCTTTCGCCCTGCTATTTCTAAGTGCAGCCGCGGCTATATTCGAAATTGCAAACGGCGGGATTAGCATATAGCCTGAGACAACTCATAAGGGCAAAACCGTGCCCTGCAAAGGATACAAAAGCCTTACATCAAACTGACAGCTGAACAGAGATAATGCTTGAACTGAGAGGTTTTCTCAAATGGCAGACTCGCAGCAGAAGTTCTCACTATTCTCTCTCACCGCAATGGTGGTCGGCTCTATGGTAGGAGCCGGAATTTTCTCTCTGCCACGTACTTTTGGTATGGCAACGGGTCCGTTTGGCGCGATCATCGCCTGGTGCATTGCCGGTGGTGGCATGTACATGCTGGCGCGTGTTTTCCAGGCGCTTGCCGAACGCAAGCCCGACCTTGATGCTGGTGTTTATGCCTATGCCAAGGAAGGCTTCGGCGACTATCCGGGCTTTCTCTCAGCCTTCGGCTACTGGATCGGCAGCTGTATCGGCAACGTCTCCTACTGGGTCCTGATCAAATCAACACTCGGCGGCTTCTTCCCGATCTTCGGCGACGGCAACACGGTGGTCGCGATCGTCGTCGCGTCGATTGGAATCTGGCTGTTCCACTTCATGATCCTGAAGGGCATTCAGCAGGCGGCCCTCATCAACACTGTTGTGACGGTCGCAAAAGTTGTACCCATCATCGCCTTCATCATCATCCTTTTCGTCTTTTTCAAACTTGACCTGTTCCGACTGAACTTCTGGGGTGGCGAAGGCATGCCCGAAGCCTCGCTCCTGGAGCAGGTTCGGGCGACGATGCTGGCAACCGTGTTCGTCTTCATCGGTATCGAGGGCGCCAGCAACTACTCCCGCTACGCGCAGACGCGCGCCGATGTCGGCACGGCGACGATCATGGGTTTCATCGGCGTGTCCGCGCTGATGGTCCTCGTTACGCTGCTGCCCTATGCGGTCCTCCAGCGCCCCGAGATCGCCGCTATGAGCCAACCCTCGATGGCGGGCGTGCTTGCCGCCGTGGTCGGCCCCTGGGGTGCGGTTTTTATCAGCGTCGGCGTCATCGTTTCGGTGCTGGGTGCCTATCTTGCCTGGTCGCTGGTGTGCGCCGAAGTGCTGTACATCGCCGCACGCACGAACGACATGCCCCGTCTGTTTGGTACGGAAAACCAAAACAAGGTTCCAGCGGCGGCCCTTTGGCTGACCAATGGCATCGTCCAGCTTTTCGTCATCAGCACCTACTGGTCCCGGGATGCCTTCGCGCTAATGCTGAACCTGACCAGCGCCATGTCGCTAATCCCGTATCTTTTTGTCGCCGCATTCGGCTTTCTGTTGGCGAAGCGGCGACTGACCTATGACGTCAGGCCGGCGGAACGCAACCGGGATCTTATCATCGCGGGCATTGCCGCCATCTACACGATCTTCATGATCGTTGCAGGCGGCATGAAGTTCGTCCTGCTATCGGCTCTTCTTTATGCGCCCGGGACAGTTCTCTACTTCTGGGCGCGGCGGGAGCAGGGCAAGCAGATCTTCAACACAACCGTAGACTGGGTAATCTTCGCCGCAGCCGTTATAGGTTGCATTGTCGCGATCATTGCTTTGGCCACCGGATACCTGACAATCTGAAAAGGAGGAAAAGCATGTCTTCTGCAAGTTCCACTCCTCGGGCCCTTGGCGTCCATTCCGAAGTTGGGCAGTTGCGCAAGGTGCTGGTGTGCGCTCCCGGACGTGCCCACCAGCGGCTGACACCGACCAATTGCGACGCGCTGCTGTTTGACGATGTGCTGTGGGTCGACAATGCCAAGCGCGACCATTTCGACTTCATGAACAAGATGCGCGACCGCGGTATCGAGGTCGTGGAAATGCACAATCTTCTGGCTCAGACAGTCGCCGTGCCCGAAGCCAAGAAGTGGATTCTCGACCATCAGGTCGCCCCCAACCAGATTGGCCTCGGCCTGCTCGGCGAAGTGCGCTCCTATCTCGAAGGGCTGTCTGACCGTGATCTTGCCGAAACGCTGATCGGCGGTCTCTCGACCTACGAGTTCCCCGAGGCGATCGGTGGCGAGCAGCTGGCTCTTATTCGCGATGCAGCCGGCGTCAATGAATACCTGCTGCCGCCGCTACCGAACACGCTCTACACGCGTGACACGACCTGCTGGATCTATGGCGGCGTCACGCTGAACGCGCTCTACTGGCCCGCGCGTCACGAAGAAACCATTCTCACCACCGCAATTTACAAGTTCCATCCGGATTTCGCTGGCAAAGTCAACGTCTGGTGGGGTGATCCGACCAAGGACTGGGGCCTTGCCACGCTCGAGGGTGGCGACGTTATGCCCATTGGCAAGGGCAATGTCCTGATCGGCATGAGCGAACGCACGTCACGCCAGGCGATCAGCCAGGTCGCGGCCGCGCTGTTCGAGAAGGGGGCTGCCGAGCGCGTGATCGTCGCCGCCATGCCGAAGCTGCGCGCCGCCATGCATCTCGACACGGTGTTTACCTTCGCAGACCGAGACTGCGTGCTGCTCTATCCAGATATTGTCAATAGCATCGATGCCTTTTCTTATCGGCCGGACGGCAAGGGCGGTGTCGAACTGCACAAGGACAAGGGTAGCTTTGTCGAGACGGTACGTGACGCTCTGGGACTGAGAAAGCTGCGGGTCGTCGAAACTGGTGGCAACGACTATGTGCGCGAACGCACCCAGTGGGACAGCGGCGCCAATCTCGTCTGTGCCGCACCGGGCGTCGTCTATGCCTATGACCGCAACACCTATACGAACACCTTGCTTCGCAAGGAAGGCATCGAGGTCATCACCATTACTGGCGCGGAGCTCGGACGCGGACGTGGCGGCGGCCATTGCATGACATGCCCCATTATCAGAGACCCCGTCGATTATTGACGAACCGAAGTCTTCCCCAACGGCTTAGGTGGCAAGCCGGTGAAGGCGTCAATAACGGGTGTAGCAATGAGTGAAACTGGGCGCGAGCCCTGAACACCTTTGGCGTATTGCCGATCCTTGGGCATCGGCCCAACGTCACGACCGGCCGTTGTTTGCCTGGGACCGTGACTGGAAATTCGGCGGTGGTGGTTGAGGTTCGACAATCTCGCCGTCGGCCAGAGGAGTTCAACAGGCGCCCGGCGCGGTTGCTTCGCAAAGGTGGGTTCTATTCCAATTGCGTGGCAATCCGGCCGGAGACGTCGTTCAAATAGATGCCGTAGAAGAGATGGGCGGGAACACTCGCCGGAGGAGCCTCGTTCGGCCTCAGCGATCCGATCTCCCACCAGTTCAGACGCTTTTCCAGCAAGGACCAGGCATGAAGGCGTTCCTCATGCCAGGCCTCGTCGTCCGGCAGTTCCTGAAACCTGCCATTGAGCACCACGCTTTTCCAGCTTCCCTTTGACGGCCATTCCTCGACCTGAAGACAGACGTTCGGGTTTCGGCGCATCCATTCGACTTTGCGTCCTGGCATCGAGAAGCTATAGGCTACTCTTGCGTGGAACGCGAAGTAGATGGGGACGAGGTATGGTTGCCCTTCGTTGCAGCAGGCCAGATGCCCGTAGTGCGCGCCTTCGAGCATTTCCAGGCATTCTGCGTGAGTCATGTTTCTGAGTGTCATTGACATATTTGTTGCTCCCTTTCCTCAAAGACGGCTTTGGATTGCCACAAGTAGAAATTGCTGCGTCTCGTCGCCGCTCGACCGGTACAAGAGTACGTTGGTGACCCGCTGCGATCATTGCGATGAGAACCAGAAATAGCGCGTGGTCGGAGACGAACCAGCGCAGTCATTTGGTAGCAGTCTTGGTGCGTGCCCGAATAGGACGGGGCGCGCATCGGGGGGCCAAGACGTCAGCCGGACAGGCGGCCTTGCAAGGTGATCTGTCCTCGCGGCTGCAGGCGCCCGTCGGGACGGCATGATTGATTCGGCAACGCGGCGACTTGTGCGACGTCAGGCAGGACGCCGATCAGAAAGCACGGCGAGGATCAAACTGGCTAGCGGTGGCCTCGGACATGGCATAGACTTCACTGAGAAATGACGACGGCATCAATCAGATCCACGGTAAAAATCCGTCCCGCTACCTCGGCGGACGCGGCTGTACTTGGTTGTTTCGGTGCGCTCCTTGTCGAGCTCCACCACGAGCTCGACCCGGCGCGCTTTATCGCAACCATGACGAACACCCCAACAAAATACGCGAACTTCCTCGAACGCGAGTTGAACCGAGCCGATGCTGTCGTCCTCGTCGCGCAAGAAGACAGCATGATCCTAGGATATGCGTACGCGGCTTTGGAAGGAGCCGACTACATGTCTCTACGTGGTCCGGCGGGCGTTATCCACGATCTGTTCGTTGATCCGGCACGTCGGCGCGAGGGTGTTGGTCGGATGCTGCTCGACGCAGTCGTTGTCGAAATGGATATGCGGGGCGCCGAGCGGATCGTACTGTCTACAGCATACGGAAACGAAGCTGCACGGAGCCTATTCGCCTCCTTGGGTTTCCGTCCGACGATGGTCGAGATGACCCGAGCTTGAAGACGATATTCGGGCTTTCATGTGGAAGGCTCAATCAGGCCGGTGGGAGTACGTTCGACGGTTCGCGGGGCCGGGTTCCTCGCAGGAAGGATCGTAGACCTAGTTTAGCCAACCCGGTCTCAACCGCCTGCGTTGTTGACACCTGCATTTGCGGACGAATGCCAGGCCGTCTCGTTTTCTGTTCGTAGTCGCTGAAGGCGTTCCTGAGACCGAGCAGCCCTTCGGCCGCGGTTTCAAACATCGCCTTCAACTGCGGCTCTTCGACCTTGTCGATATCTCCAAGGACATGATCGACCATTCCATGGAGGCGTATCTGCATCCTTTTGCGCAGGGTGAACCGGATTCCAATCTGCTTCGCTGACCATTGGCCTTCTCCTATGGGCTCGTGGCTCGTTTCGAGCCCTGGTTCCCGACGGTTGCAGGTCTTTCGGCTTCATCCGGCTCCACCTGCTTCATCCTTGAACCCACCCCGTTTTTGGCCGCGAAGTTCGACTGCTCCTGTCAGTCTCGCGGCAGTTGCCCCAGAAGCAATCCGTTGCCGGCATGGTTCCCGCAGCCGGAGCATTTTAGTCTCCTGGCCAAAGTGGCAAGGGTTACGTGTTTGCCTATCCGCCTGCCAAGCTCCCATCGATCGAGCGGGGTGCTCTTTAGGCATAAAGGACAGGTGGCCAGGAGCACGAACATTTCCGGTAACGATCCGAGTGTTTCGCGATCAAGGTTGACGGCATAGTCCACAGGCAACGCCAGATTGATGCCGCGGCGGTGACGCATGTCTATTTCCGTTCGAACTCCGGCTTCCAGCCACGCGTCATGCCACGGCTGATGACGCCCTCAGTCAAGGCGAGCTGGTGACGCAGATGCCTGATGTCCTCGAGAAGCGTCGCGATGGTCGCATTTACGTCGTCGTCGTGCCAAGCGAGCGCTGCCTGCACTTCGAAGTCGACGTCTTCCTTTGTCATGGGCAGCATCAGTGCAGGTCCAGGCTGAGTTGCTGGCCTTTGATCGAAGGCAGCGGGCGGCCGATGTCGATCTTGCCAAAAACGCGCTTGCGGCGTTCGGCATCACGTTCACGTTCCGCGCGGCTGGCTGCAACAACTGCCAAAGCGTTTGCAATAACCTGTTCGGTATGGCTCATGAGAACCTCCATTGAATGTTCTTATTTTGTTCTCATTTGGTCGCCAGGTCAAGTGTCGTTTCCGGCTGGCATTTGGACGCATGACAAAAGAGCTGTGCCAGGCGTCCTTATGCGCGTCATTGCAGCGGCCTTGCGCCCAAAGGCAATGGTGCAAGCATTGGGTGAGCAGATGGCCGCGGGCCTGCCGGCAGGTTTGCTATGGCGCCACACGGACCGTCAGTGGGCCGTCTGTGAATGTGCGCCGCCGCGTTGCGAGATGCCACTCAGTGCCCTGCCTGTTTCCATGGTGTCGCCCGTCATAGCCAGATCGCCTAGCGAGATGATGCCGACGAGCCGCTTGCTTCGGTTCAGTACCGGCAAGCGCCGCACTCGAAGATCGCCCATGTTATGAAGGACATCTTCGACATCTTCGTCGTCGAAGCAGTATTTGACATCGGTGCTCATCACGTCACGCACCTTTGCGTCCGGGCCTTTACCCTCTGCCACGCCACGAATGGCGATGTCGCGATCGGTGATTATGCCGACAAGCCGGTCATTATCACCCACCGGCAGAACGCCGGCATCGAGACGTCCCATCATTAAGGCGACATCCTGTAATGTCTGTTCCGGATCGGTGATCTGAACATCGGTGGTCATGCAATTGCTGACTTTCATGGTAGTAACCTCCCTCACGTTGCTCGCGCCAAGTAGCGCGGGATAAAAGAATCAACGCGCACCGATCGGAAACGTTCCTGCCAAGAGCCCTCTAGACCGATCGTTCAAAGTCCGGCTTCATGAAGGTGCTGGAGCGTCAAATCGCCCACTTGTGGAGGTTTCAGACCAGGTCCGTTCGGGAACAGCTCGATGATCTTCGATGACCCCGGGCACGTGGTTTTTCGGGGAGCCGACTGCAGCATCTCGTCGGGTCGCCTTGCTGCAGATCCGTCCGCTGACCGGGTTCGGAATGGGACGAACCTAGCGCAAGTTTCCGGCCTTGGCGTTGAACACCGGCATCAATCTCAACGCCAGCGAGCGGAGGGCCTAATCGAATGTCTTTACGACCTGGGATTGCCCGGCTTCCCACGCTCTCATTTCGCCGCCTTGATTGCTCCATTGCCTCGGGCAAAGGGACGCGGCGATTGGCCGCCTCGGTGATATCCAGATCGCAGCCCGTGCGCGGAGAGCTCCCCAGGCTCGAGCCCGGCCATCGCCCCCCACTCGTTCCTCGACCTCACAGCGATTACATCGGAAACAGAGGAATCAAGGAATCCCTTGACATATGCGACTGGGTAGCAATCCTCGAAGCTCAAGGAGATTATTATAAGCGTAAAATCATCGATCTCGCTGACCGAGCAACAGGACGCCTTTGCCAGATCGCTTGTCGACAATGGGCGGTACTCAAGCCTGAGTTCGGTTCTCCAGGGAGCTGATCCATCGACGGTTAAACGGACCGACGCTGTCGGATGATGCAATGGCGGATGCAGTTGACGACATGATTGCGCGGAAACGGCAAGCTCTTCGTGTCGAACCTTGAATACTCGGCCGAAGCGGAGCGCGATCTTGAACGCATATTTGATCATCTCTTCGCAGCCTATAGCGATCTTGGCGATCATGCGCACGAGGCCCTGGGGAACATGCTGCCGGCCGAATTCGCGCGCTACGTTTGTCGATCCAGCGGCTGACTGAGACGCCGCTAGATTGGAACATTGCGATCCAATATCTATCCGGGCATCCGCTTTTTGGGCGAGACAAGGCCGCAGTTTGGTTCTTGCCGATAGTGGATCGTGAGACGATCATCGTTGCTGCCATCTTCTTCGGCGCGCAGGAGCATATCCGACACATGATGAGGCGACTGTTCGACAGTTGAGACTCGCGGTCGGAAACAAGGCAGCAGGCGGCTGGTTGGAAAGCCATTCGACGACAGCGGGGCGGGAGAAGGCCTAAGCAGTTCCGAAAGGACGTTGGCATCAAGAATGATCACTGGCCAAAGTCCGGCGCTTCACGGATTGGCTCACGTGCTGGATTTTCAAGGGTGACGCCGCCGGCAGGCGCAACGTGCGACAGGATCGCCTGTGCCAAAGTCCGGCGACACTCGTTCGCGAATGCGTGATCCAGGTCGCGTTGGATTTGCCAAAGGCATGCTTCTTGGAGCGCCGAGCAGGCCAGACGCCTTGGTGAGATTGATCCGGAGGTCGCCGACGACGGTATTTACGCGCCATCTCCGCGATCGCGTCGCCGAGCTGCTTGTGAGTGCAGCAATAACGGAGCGAAAAGTTCAAAATTTTGGCTGCGGCCCAACACATATGACCATGATCTAGGCGAATGCGCCCCAATACTTCTCTAATGAGTTGATATTATTAATTTCATTAGACTGGCATGCACCTTGCTTACCCGTCTTGTATGCAAGATAGCCATACAGCTGAGACCACGCAGAACCACATCGAAGAGGCCATCATCTCGGGCATTCTATCCGCCCGGATCAGGCCCGGCACGCGGCTGAGCGAAAATCAGCTGGCGTCGGTTTTCGGCGTGTCCCGGACCCGGGTGCGGGAGGCGATGATGCGGCTCGAAACGCGTGGCATCGTCACAGTAAGCCCTCGACGGGGCTGGTTCGTGGTCGAGCCGTCCGCCGAAGAGGCGATGACTGTCTATGAAGCAAGGCGCGCCATCGAGTCCGGCCTGCTGCGGGGCATGCGCACGCTCACGCACGAGGGGCGCAAGGTTCTTGCCGCCCACTTGGACGAGGAAAAGGCTGCGATGGCCGCCGGCGACCGCCAGCGCCTCACCTGCCTCATGGGTGATTTCCATATCCGCATTGCCGAACTTGCCGGCAACACGATCCTTGTCGAAATCCTGCGCGACCTCACCGCCCGCACGATCCTCATCTCGATGCTCTACCAGTCGGAGTTCCATGCCGGGCAGTCCCATGAGGGACACTGCCGTATTTTCGAAGCGATGGAGGCCGGCGATTTCGTCAGGGCCGCCGAGCTCTCCGTCGAACATCTGGACGAGGTGGAGACCGGCCTGGATCTCACGACGCGCCCGGACCCTCTGTCGGAACTGCGCAACTCCCTGTCGCTCCCTCCCAGGACCGTGCCCGCCCAACCGTCGAGCACACGAAAAAACGCAACCTCAAAGGAGAAATGAACACATGCTGACAAGAAGAACATTTTTTGCAATCGCAACGCTGGCAGCCGCCGTCGGCTTCGCTTCCGCGTCCCATGCCGATGCGCTCGGCGACATCACCGCGCGTGGCACGCTGCGCGTCGCCGTGCCGCAGGATTTCCCGCCTTTTGGCAGCGTCGGCACCGACATGGCGCCGATGGGCTACGATATCGACGTGGCCAACCTGATCGCCGAAAAGCTTGGTGTTAAGAGCGAACTCGTGCCAGTCACCAGCGCCAACCGCATTCCCTACCTGCAGACGAACAAGGTCGATCTGGTCATTTCCAGTCTTGGCAAGAATCCGGACCGTGAAAAGGTCATCGATTTCTCGGCAGCCTATGCTCCGTTCTTCAACGGCGTGTTCGCGCCCGGCGAACTTTCCGTCGCCAAGGTGGAAGACCTTTCCGGCAAGACCGTCGGTGTCACCCGCGGCGCTGTCGAAGACCTCGAGCTGACGAAGATCGCGCCGGCCGATACCACGATCAAGCGCTACGAGGACAACAACGGCACGATCTCCGCCTTCCTCTCCGGTCAGGTCGAGACCGTTGCGACCGGCAACGTCGTTGCCGCCGCCATCCTCGCCAAGAACCCGCCGAAGCGCCCGGAACTGAAGTTCCTCATCAAGAACTCCCCCTGCTACATCGGCCTCAGCAAGGAGCAGCCGGCGCTTCTGGAAAAGGTAAATGCCATCATCGCCACCGCCAAGGCCGATGGCACGCTGAACGCCATCGCCCAGAAGTGGCTCGGTACCGACCTCCCGAAGGACCTCTAAGGAAACCGCGCTTTCAGGGTCATCCCGCGCGCTCGACGCGGGATGACCCACGTCACCGCCGGTATCAGAGAGGGAGAATTTCGTGAGCTACCATTTCGAATTTGGATGGCTGCTTCAGTATTACCCGCAGATCGTCAAGGGAGTACTGATCACCATCGAGCTTATCGCGATCGGCGGTGTGCTCGGCATTTCACTCGGCACCTTCTGCGCCTGGGTGCGCGCGCTTGGACCTGCCTGGCTGAAACCCGTGATCGCCGCCTATGTCGAGCTGATCCGCAATACGCCGTTCCTGATCCAGCTTTTCTTCATCTTCTTCGGCCTGCCGTCGCTTGGCCTGCAGCTTAACGAACTGACGGCCGCCAACATCGCCATGATCGTCAATCTCGGCGCCTATAGCTGCGAGATCATCCGCGCCGGCATCCAGGCGACGCCGAAGGGACAGTTCGAAGCGGGCGCGAGCCTTGCCATGACGCCGTTCGAAACCTTCCGTCACGTCGTTCTCGTGCCGTCGCTCCAGCGTATCTGGCCGGCACTCTCCTCGCAGGTGGTGATCGTCATGCTCGGCTCCTCCGTCGTGTCGCAGATCGCCGCCGAAGACCTGACCTTCGCCGCCAACTTCATCCAGTCGCGCACCTTCCGGGCCTTCGAGGCCTACATCGTCTCGACCGCCATCTATCTGGCGCTGGCGATCCTGCTTAGGCAGGTGCTTTCGGTCGTTGGCGGGTTCATCTTCCCGAGGAGGCTTACGCGATGATCGAGTTCACCGTCTGGGACATCCTGCGCAACCTGCTGCTTGCCACGCGCTGGACCATTCTCCTCTCGCTCGTCTCGTTTATCGGCGGCGGCGCGGTCGGGCTGATGCTGCTCTTCCTGCGCATCAGCAAGCGGAAATCACTCAGGGCCTTTGCGAAATACTACATCGAGCTTTTCCAGGGCACGCCGCTCCTGATGCAGCTCTTCATCGCCTTCTTTGGCCTTGGCCTTTTCGGCGTTGACGTGCCGGCATGGCTTGCCGCCGGTCTGGCTCTGATCTTCTGGACTGCTGCCTTCCTCGCCGAAATCTGGCGCGGCTGCGTCGAATCCGTCGCGAAAGGCCAATGGGAAGCCTCCGCCAGCCTCGGCATGGGCTGGCTCCAGCAGATGCGCTACGTCATCCTGCCACAGGCGTTGAAGGTCGCCGTGCCGCCGACGGTCGGCTTCTCCGTCCAGGTCGTCAAGGGAACGGCGCTGACCTCGATCATCGGCTTCGTCGAATTGTCCAAGGCAGGCACCGTCGTCACCAACGCCACCTTCCAGCCCTTCACCGTCTACGGATTCGTCGCCCTCATCTATTTCGCGCTTTGCTGGCCTCTGTCGAAGAGCAGCCAGATCCTCGAAAGGAAGCTCAATGTCGCTCATCGAAATCACTGAAGTCCGCAAGAGCTACGGCACGAACGAGGTGTTGAAGGGCATCAACCTGGACGTGGAGCCCGGCGAAGTCATCGCCATCATCGGCAAGAGCGGTTCGGGAAAATCGACCCTGCTTCGCTGCATCAACGGCCTTGAGACCATCACTCAAGGCTCGATCTCGGTGGCCGGCGCCCAGCTTCTGGACGACGAGGTGCACTTGAAGGCGTTGCGCCTGAAGGTCGGCATGATCTTCCAGCAGTTCAATCTCTTCCCGCACCTTTCAGCCGGCGCCAACGTCATGCTGTCTCAAACCGTCGTCAAGAAGACGCCGAAGGCGGATGCTGAAGCGGTCGCTCGCAAGATGTTGGACCGCGTCGGCCTTGGCCATAAGTTCGATGCCTATCCCGACCAGCTTTCAGGCGGCCAGCAGCAGCGCGTCGCCATCGCCCGGGCGCTTGCCATGCAGCCGATCGCACTGCTTTGCGACGAGATCACCTCGGCGCTCGACCCGGAACTCGTTGCCGAAGTGCTGGCTGTCGTGCGCGAACTTGCCGCCGAGGGCATGACCCTGCTTATGGTGACGCATGAAATGAAATTCGCGCGTGACGTCTGCTCGCGCGTCGTTTTCATGCATGAGGGCAAGGTTCATGAGATCGGTCCACCGGAAGAGTTGTTTGCCGCTCCGAAGACGCCGGAGCTGAAGCAGTTCTTGGGCGTTCATTGATTGGTAAGAGCTTGTTAATCAAACTGCGTGGGAGAACTTACCCCCGCGTTCCGAAGTCTTAACCCTGCGGCCTTCGTCAGGTTGAGTGGGAAGGGATCCCTTGGACGCCGGTAGCGTCGGGTCATTTCCGCCGAGGCATTGCCAAACATCTGCTGAAAACAATGCCGCCGGCGGGGAGCGCCGAGAGCGCAACTGTCCGGTGGTGTCGGAACGCATGCGGATTGGTGGGCCGCGGCTAGGTGAGGCAGGCGAGGGCGGTCAAGTGTTCGTGATAGCCCTCGCATCCGCTTGATGGTGCGGCATTTTCGCGTCAAGGACGCAAATCATCGCGGCGGGGAGATTCCATATGAGCAGATTTCACGCATTTGCGGCAGTTGGAATGATCATTTGTCTGACCGCGATCATTTCAGCTTGTACGACGACACCACGAAATCCGAACCCGCCTGATTATCAATACCAACCGAGGACTTCCGTGAATCCGGCCTGTGCCGGCGGGTTCAGACCGAGCAATGAGCGGTCGTGCAGCTACTGACCCGGTTGCGACTTGGTGTCACTTGGGATCCAGCAACTCGGGACGCGGCTCGATGGACTGGCTGACCTTTACGACCATCAAGCGCGACGAACTATTCGACTTGATCGCAGGAACGTTTAGGGCGCGAAATGCGCGCTTGCCCGCCGAAAAATGCGGTCTTTTTCTTCAAGGTCACCAATGGCGGGCGCGGTCACCACCTGCGCCCACACAAGCAGCGCGCCGGCAGGTTTACTCTGTACGCGGCCGATCGCCCGCGCCACAACCAGTCCGCGAAAAGCGTAAGTCTCTGTACACGCAACGTTCATGGGCGGTTCAGGCTTGATGGCTCTATGTAGTTAGCGAGGAGGAGTCGATGATGAAAAAGCTCTTATCCGCTCTCACAGCAATGGGCCTGGCGGCATTTTTCGCCCTACCGCTAAACGCCGCGCCGATGTTCGTGCCGATACCCGAGCAAGCGCAGACCGGCGATGTCGTGCAGGTCAAAAACCGGCACCATGGTCATTGGCGTTCGGATCGCTATTGGAACCGGCGGTACGCCTACCGTTCCTGCCGTTACTACGGCAACTGTTACCCTCGCCACTACGGGTACCGCGGTTATCCGAGGTACTATGGCTATCCTCGGTACTACGGCGGCTATCCTGACTACTACGGCTATCAGCGGCGGTCGGGCGTGACCCTGTATTTTGATTTCTAGCCGGTAGCGCTCGCAGGTAGGGAGAAGAGTCGCAACGATTGCGACTCCAGCGACGATCCAAAACGGTTCACCCATCAATGCGGCCGTCGCTCGCGTTCGGGCGGCGGCTTTTTCTTGTGCTGTCAAGCGCAGACATCGGAATGAAAAAAGACCGCCTCGGGTTTAGCCGGGGCGGTCAACGCGGATTCGATGTCCGCTAACCCGGTGAAGGGAGGAACACCGGCGCTGCTGCTCGCCTCGTGGGAGGGGAATGAGGCGACGACAACCTATCAGCTGACCGCACCTTGCGAAGCTATACAGCGGTTTGCCTGAGCTGGACCCTGGGACGGGCCGCGCTGCAGTCACCATCCAAGGGCGTACCACAAGGTAACGCTTGCGGCACCTTCACGTTCGATGGAAGACTTCGTCGGTTAGGAGCAGGAGAAAGTTCTCGTCGTCGATCTTATTCGCAACTTGGCCGTCTTCCGTCATATAATCGACGACAGGTGCCCGCGGTTTCCCGTCTGGCGGGGATGACGGAAATTTTCGTTGTTCGATAATAACGAGGCAGCGTCCAGAAGCGTCTGCACAGTTTATTCGTGCAGTATTTTCAAAGATAGGCATTTGGGATCACGAGGGTTGATATCGGTGCGAAGCGCAGATGGGGTTCCATCTCGTGGTGATCAATAGCCGAATGGGTTGGCCGCGTTTAAGGAGCGCAGCATGCCGCGTCGGCGCGAAGGCCGGCGGGTTTCCTTTTTACCACGACGAGACAAGCAAAAGCCCGGCGCTGGCTCCGCGCCGCTAGGTCTCATGCGGACCTGGATGCGCTGCAGGAGATTAACTGGCGGCGCGAAGAAGGTTCCGGCCGCGCCGGAGCTTCTGGCCCACATGCCGAAGCACAAGATGAGCAACGGCGCCGTTGCAGAGCCGATTTTTGATGCAGTGCAGCGACGAACCTCTCTTGACTGGACATGATTTTCGCGGCTCCATGACAACTGATCTGCTGGACCAACCAGTGGGTCAGTTAGAGGTGATGACGGCGATGAACGGCAGCCCGATACTCACGCAGATGCCGAAGGTCGGACAAAGTCTCGACCGGCGCACGGCTCGTGACCTCATCGCCGACAAGCTGATGGTGCTAATCGCCACCAACATGCTGCGTCCCGGCGACGTCTTGCCGGGTGAACGGGAACTCGCCAATGTGCTTCATGTCAGCCGCGAGACTGTGCGCGGTGCCATCCAGACGCTTTCTGCGCGTGGCATCGTCGAGGTGTCTCAGGGCAGCCGCACGCGGGTCTGCAATGTCGATCTCAGCCATCTCACCGTTACCATCGCATCGCCCAACGCCATCGACAGCTACGATCTCGACGATGTTCATGCGGCCCGGCTGCATATCGAGCTGAAGGTCGTCGGCGATGCTGCCGATCGGATTGATGGAGAGACGCTGGACAAGCTCAAAAGCCTGCTCGAAGCGCAAAAGTTGTGTGGCGATGACGCCATGCGCTTCCTGATCTGCGACCGCGAATTCCATATCGGAATCTATCGGGCTTGCGGAAACCCGCTGCTCTGCGATTTCGTCACCGATCTCTACACCTACATGATGGACCATCGGCGCAGCGCGATGTCACGGCCGGGCGCCATAGCTGCCAGCTATGACGACCACACCGAGATCGTGGAGGCACTGGAGCGGCGCGACCGGGACGCGGTGGTTGGCGCGTTTCGACAGCATCTCACCCGGATCTACGACACGACGAAGGAACTGCTTGGCGCAAATGGGCAGCCGAAGCGGGAAAAGAGCAAGAGCAGGACGAAAGCGTGATCCGGCTTGGCCGGCAGCAGGTAGGGAGGTTCACCGCGTATGCATGTCATGGTGATTGGAGCGGCCGGGATGGTTGGCCGAAAGTTGGTGGAAAAGTTCGCCGCGGAGGCAGGCGTGCTTGGCTACGATATTTCCAAGCTGACACTGGTCGATGTCATCCAACCGCCGGTGCCGCAGGCGCTGTCGGCCGCTGCAACGACACTTGCGCTCGATCTTTCAAGTCACGGTGCGGCTGAGAAACTCGTCGCTTTGCGGCCCGGCGTGATCTTCCATCTTGCCGCGATCGTTTCCGGTGAGGCCGAGGCTGATTTCGACAAGGGCTACAAGGTCAATCTTGACGGAACGCGGGCTCTCTTCGAGGCGATCCGCCATGAGGGTTTGCGGGAGCCCTATGTCCCGCGCGTCATCTTCGCCTCGTCGATTGCCGTTTTCGGAAAGCCTTTCCCGGAAAAGATCGGCGACGAGTTCTTTACCACGCCACTGACGAGCTACGGCACGCAAAAGGCGATCTGCGAACTGCTTCTCGCCGACTATTCGAGGCGCGGCATTTTCGATGGCGTCGGCATCCGCCTGCCGACGATCTGCATCCGCCCCGGCAAACCCAACAAAGCGGCATCCGGCTTCTTTTCCAATATTCTGCGGGAGCCGCTGGCAGGTCAGGAGGCGGTGTTGCCGGTGGACGAGAACGTGCGCCACTGGTTTGCAAGCCCGCGTTCGGCGGTCGGTTTCTTCATTCATGCCGCACGAATGGATACGTCCGCGGTCGGCCCGAGACGCAATCTGACCATGCCTGGCCTTTCCGCCCTCGTTGGTGAAGAGATCGAGGCGCTTCGGCGTGTGGCTGGGGAGAAGGCCGTCAAGCTCATCCGCCGTGAGCCCGACCCGGTTATCGGCTCGATTGTTTCAGGCTGGGCGACCGATTTCGACGCGCGGCGTGCTTGCGAACTGGGCTTCAGAGCCGAAACCAACTTCGATGAGATCATCAGGATCCATATCGAAGACGAACTCGCAGGACATGTTTGAGATGGTTCGCGCTTTGAAATCCGGCGAAGGCAAGATCGCATTGGTAACGGGCGGTGGTACGGGCGTTGGACGCGGCGTCGCCGAGGCCTTGAGCACGGAGGGTTATACCGTGGTCATCACCGGCCGGCGCGCCGACGTGCTCGACAAAGCCGCTGGCACCATAGCGGCGCAAACGGGAGGAACCGTGCGGGCGATCGTTGCAGATATCGGCGACCCGGCTGCGGTCGCGCGTCTTTTCGAAGCGATCCGCACGCAGTTCGGCCGGCTCGACCTCCTGGTCAACAATGCCGGTTCCACCGTGCCGCCAGTGGAACTGGAGGATGTGACTTTCGAGCAATGGAGCGGTATTGTCGCCGTAAACCTCACGGGTGCCTTTCTCTGCACGCAGCAGGCATTCCGGCTGATGAAGGCGCAGGCGCCGCGCGGCGGGCGGATCATCAACAACGGCTCGATTTCGGCCCAGACGCCGCGGCCGAACTCGGCACCTTACACGGCAACCAAGCATGCGATCACGGGGTTGACCAAGTCGATCGCGCTCGACGGGCGCAAATATGACATCGCCTGCGGCCAGATCGATATCGGCAATGCTGCGACCGACATGACGTCGAAGATGAATTCCGGGGTGTTGCAGGCGAATGGCGAGACCGCCAGTGAGCCGACGATCCCGGTCGCGCATGTCGCCGAGGCGGTTGTCTACATGGCAAGCCTGCCGCTGGAGGCGAATGTGCTGACGATGACGGTGATGGCGACGAAGATGCCGCTGGTGGGGCGAGGGTAATGGCAGTCGAAAGGGAACCGGACGGGGTCCAAGAGCGGCATGAGGAGGCCGCCGGACAATCCGCCGATTTCAGATGAAATTCACAGGGAGGAAAGCATATGGCAGGCGTTGACTTCGTCGATGTCAGAAAATCATTCGGAGCCTTTCCCGTCATCAAGGGCGTGAACATCGAAATCGAGGATGGCGAATTCGTCATCCTCGTCGGCCCCTCGGGCTGCGGGAAATCGACGCTTCTGCGAATGCTGGCCGGGCTTGAAAACATTTCGGCAGGCGAGATCCGCATCGGCGACAAGGTCGTCAACACCCTGCCGCCCAAGGATCGGGATATCGCCATGGTGTTCCAGAACTATGCGCTTTACCCGCATATGACGGTCGCAAACAATATGGCCTTCTCGCTCATGCTGAACGGCTCGCCGAAATCCGAGATCGACAAGCGCGTCGGCACCGCGGCGGGAATTTTGGGGCTTTCAAAGCTGCTTGATCGCTATCCGCGCCAGCTCTCCGGCGGCCAGCGCCAGCGCGTGGCCATGGGCAGGGCGATCGTGCGCGATCCGCAAGTGTTTCTCTTCGACGAACCGCTGTCGAACCTTGATGCGAAACTGCGCGTGGCCATGCGCGCCGAGATCAAGGAGCTGCACCAGCGGCTGAAGACGACGACCGTCTACGTCACGCATGACCAGATCGAGGCGATGACGATGGCTGACAAGATCGTCGTCATGCATGACGGCATTGTCGAGCAGATCGGTTCCCCGCTTGAGCTCTATGACAGCCCCGCCAATCTTTTCGTCGCCGGTTTTATCGGCTCGCCGGCGATGAACATGATCAAGGGCAGGCTCGATCCGCAAAATCCGAACAGCTTTATCGCAACCGATGGGATGTCGCTGCCCGTCGCGCGGCCGCCGTTAGCGGGAAGGGGGCGCGATCTCATTTACGGTCTGCGGCCGGAATATATGTCGCTCGACCCGAACGGGTTTGCCGCCAGTGTCGCGGTTATCGAGCCCACCGGCTACGAAACGCAGATGATCGTGCGCTTCGGCGGAACGGACGTCACCTGCATTTTCCGCGAACGCGTGAACGTGCGGCCGGGAGAGGCAATCCACCTGTCGATCGATGCCAATCACGTTCACCTGTTCGATGCCGAAACCGGAGCGCGGCTGACCGACTGATACTGCCCCGCTTGCGGCTGTGCGAGGGAAGAGGAGCCCTGGCGCATCCGGTTTCGGGGCCGGCGTTTCCGGCCGTGCCGGAAGCCATTGCCGCCGCATTCGCCAAACGGGACGGCGGGTGCCGGTACGGATATGTCCCGTGCCACGAAGGAGGAGCATGATGACTTTCAAGAGACGTGATTTTCTTACCGCATCCGCCGCAATCGCGGGCATGGCCGGTCTTTCGCCTTTCGGCATCCGTCCGTCTTTCGCGCAAGCGGCGGAACCGGCCTACAAGCCGGAGGAAGGTGCAAGCCTGAGGCTGTTGCGCTGGACACCCTTCGTCAAGGGCGATGAGGAGGCATGGCTTGCCAATACCGCAAAATTCACGGAAGCGACCGGGGTTGCGGTCCGCATCGACAAGGAAAGCTGGGAGGATATTCGCCCGAAGGCCGCGGTCGCCGCGAATGTCGGGTCCGGGCCGGATCTGGTGATGTGCTGGTTTGACGACGCCCACCAATACCCGGACAAACTTGTCGATCTGACCGAGCTCGCCAACTATCTCGGCGGCAAATATGGCGGATGGTACGATGGCGTGAAAGGCTATGCGACGCGCGACGACAAGTTCATCGCCATGCCGCTGACGGCCATCGGCAACGCCGTGTGCTACCGTGACAGCCACATGAAGGCGGCCGGCTTCAGCGAGTTTCCGAAGGATACTGATGGTTTCCTCGAACTCTGCAAGGCCATGAAGGCCAAGGGAACGCCCGCCGGGTTCCCGCACGGCAAGGCCGTCGGCGACGGCAACAACTATGCCCATTGGCTGCTCTGGAGCCATGGCGGCAAGATGGTCGATGAAGGCGGCAAGGTTGTCATCAACAGCCCCGAGACGCTGAAGGCGATCAACTATGCCAAGGCGCTGTACGAGACCTTCATTCCAGGCACCGAGAGCTGGCTCGACATCAACAACAACCGCGCCTTCCTCGCAGGCCAGGTGTCGCTGACGGCCAACGGCGTCTCGCTCTACTATGCGGCGAAGAAGGACCCGGCGACGGCGGAACTTGCGGCCGATATCCGCACCACCAACTTCCCGGTCGGCCCGGTCGGCCAGAGCGTCGAACTGCATCAGACGAGTTCGCTGCTTTTGTTCAACCACACGAAATATCCGGAAGCGGCCAAGGCTTACATCAAGTTCATGATGGAGGCCGACCAGATGAATGCCTGGATCACGGGCTCCAGCGCCTATTGCTGCCAGCCGCTCAAGGCCTTCGCCAGCAATCCTGTCTGGACGTCCGACCCGATCCACGCGCCCTATGCGCGCGCTTCCGAAACGCTGCGTCCCAACGGCTATGCCGGGCCGCTCGGCTATGCCTCCGCCGGTGTGATGGCCGACTATGTGCTGGTCGACATGTTCGCGACCGCCGTCACGGGGCAGAAGACGCCGGAAGAGGCGATTGTCGAGGCTGAGCGCCGAGCAAACCGCTATTACCGGGTCTGAGCCTGCGGCAACCGCAAGGCCGCCCAGATAGGGTATCGGCGGAAATGCTGCCGCCGGTCCCCATTCCCAAATTCGTCATACGGGAGATGTCCGATGCCCACAGTATCGTCCAGGAAGCCGCCGTCGGCGATGGCTTCGCTCATGCAGAACAGGAATATGATCGGCTTCCTCTTCATGCTGCCGGCCGCCGTCTTCCTTGTCTGCTTCCTGACCTATCCGCTTGGTCTTGGCGTCTGGCTCGGCTTCACCGACACGCGCATCGGCCGTGACGGAGTGTTCATCGGCCTCGAAAATTACATCTTCCTTGCCGAGGACTCGGTCTTCTGGCTCGCGGTCTTCAACACGCTTCTCTACACGATCGTCGCGTCGATCCTGAAATTCATCCTCGGGCTCTGGCTGGCGCTTTTGTTGAACGAGAACCTGCCATTCAAATCCTTCTTCCGGGCGATCGTGCTCTTGCCCTGGGTCGTTCCGACCGTGCTTTCGGCGCTGGCCTTCTGGTGGATCTACGATGCGCAGTTCTCGATCATTTCCTGGTCGCTGATGCGCCTCGGCGTGATCGACAGCCCGATCAACTTCCTCGGCGATCCGACGAATGCCCGGGCCTCGGTGATCGCAGCCAATGTCTGGCGCGGCATTCCCTTCGTCGCCATTTCGCTGCTCGCCGGCTTGCAGACCATTCCCGCTTCACTGCAGGAGGCGGCATCGCTGGACGGGGCGACAAGCTGGCAGCGCTTCCGCTACGTCACGCTGCCGATGCTGACGCCGATCATTGCCGTCGTCATGACCTTCTCGGTGCTGTTCACCTTTACCGACTTCCAGCTCATCTACGTTCTCACCAAGGGCGGGCCGGTGAATGCGACGCATCTGATGGCGACGCTGTCCTTCCAGCGCGGCATTCCCGGCGGACAGTTGGGCGAGGGGGCGGCGATCGCCGTAGCGATGATCCCCTTCCTGCTTGCCGCTATCATGTTCAGCTTCTTCGGCCTGCAACGCCGCAAATGGCAGCAGGGCGGCCAGGATTGATTGGGGAGAATGACAATGGCCACGACCGTTAAATCCGCAGACGCCGTTTTGACAGATGACGTACAAGGAATGAGCTATCTCAACCGCCTGCCGCGCCGGATCGTGATGGTCTATCTGCCGATGGCGGTGTTCGTCTTCGTGCTGCTCTTTCCGTTCTACTGGATGGCGATCACGGCGATAAAGCCGAATTCGCAGCTGACCGACTATACGAACTACAGCCCCTTCTGGGTGGTCGGCCCGACGCTCGATCATATCAAGTACCTGCTGTTTGAGACCTCCTATCCGGGCTGGCTGTGGAACACGATGCTGGTTGCGACCTGCGCGACGTTTCTGTCGCTCGCAGCTTCGGTCTTTGCGGCCTACGCAATCGAGCGGGTGCGGTATTCGGGCTCGCGGCCGGTGGGGCTGATGATCTTTCTCGCCTACCTCGTGCCGCCCTCGATCCTTTTCATTCCGCTCGCCTTCATCGTCTTCAAGTTCGGCATCTACGATTCCAAGTTGGCGCTGATCTTCACCTATCCGACCTTCCTCATTCCCTTCTGCACGTGGTTGCTGATGGGCTATTTCAGGTCGATCCCGTTCGAGCTCGAGGAGAGCGCGCTGGTGGATGGCGCGACGCGCTGGCAGATTCTGATCAAGATCATCCTGCCGCTTGCTGTCCCCGGACTGATATCGGCGGGCATCTTTGCGTTCACGCTGTCCTGGAACGAGTTCATCTATGCGCTGACTTTCATCCAGTCTTCGGAAAACAAGACCGTGCCCGTCGGTGTGCTGACGGAACTGGTCCGCGGCGACGTGTTCGAGTGGGGGGCGTTGATGGCGGGTGCGCTGTTCGGCTCGCTGCCGGTGGTAATCCTCTATTCCTTCTTCGTCGACTATTACGTCTCGTCCATGACCGGGGCGGTGAAGGAATGAACAGCCTCAAGTACGATCACGTATTCAATCGTGGTCGTGGTCGTGATGCGACGGCAGGTCGAGGCCGAAGGTCTTGGCAAGATCGGCCACTTCCGCCGGGCTGAGGTAGCGGGGGTTGAGATTGCGCAGCAACAGATAGAGCTTCGCCGTCTCCTCCAGCTCCTCGGTCGCGAACACCGCCGCCTCCAGGCTGTCGCCGGCGACGACCGGTCCGTGATTGGCCAGAAGCACCGACGAATATTTGCCCGCCAGCCCGCGGATTGCGTCGGCCACCGCCGGATCGCCGGGACGATAGTAAGGGATGAGCGCCGTCTCGCCGGCGCGCATGAGATAGTAGGGGGTCATCGGCGGCAGGGCGGCGCGCGGATCGATCTCCGGCAGCATGGTCAGCGCCACCGCGTGGGTGGAGTGAAGATGGACGATGGCGCGGGCGCTGCCGCGCGTATCGTAGAGTGCTGTGTGAAGCGGAATTTCCTTGGTCGGCTTGTCGCCGGCCAGATGCCGGCCTTCGGCATCCAGCCTTGAGATGCTGGCCGGATCGAGGAAGCCGAGCGAGGCGTTTGTTGGCGTGACGAGCCAGCCGCCATCCTCAAGCCGCAACGAAATATTGCCGGACGAACCGGGCGTCAGCCCGCGCTCGAACAGCGAGCGGCCGTAGCGGCAGATTTCCTCACGCAGGCGCGCGTCGGACATGACAGTTCCTCCTTAATCAGGCGGTTGCCCCTTCGATCAGCTCGAAACCGAGATCGACGACCTGGGGTGGCGCGTTTTCGACGACGAGCTGCGCTGCCATTTGTCCCGTCGCCACGCGCGGCGTGCGGATGGTCGACAGCGGCTGCGGCGTCGCCCGGCCGATATCGAGGCCGTTGTAGCCGAAAATGGCAAGCTGCGAGGGGATCGAAATCCCCCGCGCCAGGCAGTGAAAATAACCGCCCAGCGCCATGTCATCATTCGAGAAATAGACTGCTTGGAGACCGGGCGTGCGGGCGAGCAACCGCTCCAGCCCCAGCCTGCCGTTCTCCACGGATGATGCCCCAGCGAGGATTTCGCGGTCGGCAAGCGGCGCGTCATCCGCGCCGAGCGTTTCGCAAAAGCCGGAAAACCGCTTGCCGGCGCGGGTATCGCGGGTCAGGTCGTGACCGACATAGCCGATCCGGCGATAGCCCCGCTTGAGCAGGAAGGCGGCACTGTCGCGTCCGGCCGCGCGGTTGGAAAAACCGACCGCCATGTCGAGAGCATCGCCGTCCACATCGAGCAGCTCCACGATCCGGCAACCGCTCGCGCGCAGCATCCTTACCGTGCCCTCGGTGTGCTCGTATCCCGCCAGCATGACCGCAGCCGGCCGCCAGGCGAGCATCGCGGCGGCGAGCGCTTCCTCCTTCTCGGGATCATAATCAGTGACGGAGAAAACTGCCTGATACCGGTTTTCCTCCAGGACGGCGCTGGCGCCTCGCAGCACATCAGGAAAGACGATGTTGGACAATGAGGGAATGACGAAGGCGACAAGACGCGAACCGGTCGAAGCCAGCGTTCCGGCAATCCGGTTCGGCACATAGCCGAGCCGCTCGACCGCAGCCATCACCCGGTCCCGCGTCTTGGCGGAAAACGAGCCGTGGTTGCGCAGCACGCGCGACACCGTGCTCTCGCCGACACCGGCCGCTTCGGCGACCTCGGCGAGCGTCACCGTCGCCTGATGTTTGAATTCCATGGTCACTTTTGAACCCAGCTCTGCGACGACGTCCTCGTCAGCGGGCATGCCCGCGCGGTGATGCATCGGTACCCATTTTTCACCGCTGCCGCCAAGAAGCAAGATTTTTTTGGCAGCGCTACCAATTTTGCATTGGCAGCGCTGCCAAAATCGATTAATAAAAATGGCAGCGCTGCCAAAAGCGGCTTGGCGTGCCGCGGGAGGACCGACTGAGACCGCGGCAACAATTGGAGGAGAAAATCATGACGCTGCAAACGCAAGCGCCAGTCGATGGCGTGTACGCTCCACAGGCGGTGGAAGACCGTGCCTATGGCAAGGTATTCTGGCGCATCGTGCCCTTTTTGATGCTGTGCTACGTGGTCGCTTATCTCGACCGCGTCAATGTCGGTTTCGCCAAGCTGCAGATGTCGAGCGAGCTCGGCCTGTCGGAAGCCGCATACGGCGTCGGCGCAGGCATTTTCTTCATCGGCTATTTTCTGTTCGAAGTGCCGAGCAACATCATCATGAACAAGGTCGGCGCGCGGGTGTGGATCGCCCGCATCATGGTGACCTGGGGCATCATTTCCGCCGCCTTCATGTTCACCTCGTCGGAAACCGCCTTCTATGTCCTGCGCTTCCTGCTGGGCGTTGCGGAAGCCGGATTTTTCCCCGGCATCATTCTTTATCTGACCGCCTGGTATCCGGCCCATCGCCGCGCCAGGATCATCACGACGTTCATGTCAGCGATCCCGATATCCGCCATTTTCGGCAATCCCCTTTCGGGTCTCTTGATGGACAGTTTCCACGGCACGCACGGCCTTTCCGGCTGGCAGTGGATGTTCCTCATCGAGGCCATTCCAGCCATCCTTTTCGGCGTCGCCACGTTCTTCTACCTTGATGATAAGATCGGTGACGCGAGATGGCTGAGCGATGAGGAAAAGCAGGTGCTGACGACGAATATCGAGGCGGAGAACAAGGCCAAGGTCGCAAGCCCGCACAGCATTGCCGGAACCCTGACGGACCGCCGCGTCTGGCTGATGTGCCTGATCTATTTCTGCTTCGTGCTCGGGCAATACGGCCTGAATTTCTGGATGCCGACCATCGTCAAGGCCTCGGGCGTCACCGGAAACCTGAACATCGGACTGATCTCTGCGATCCCCTATATCTGCACCTTCGTCGCCATGCTTTCGCTCGGTCGCTCCGCCGACCGGCTGCGCGAACGCCGGTGGCACCTCGTCATTCCCGCGCTCATCGCTGCCGGTGGCTTTGTCGCGGCGACTTCGGCGACAAGCACGACGGTCGCAATCGTCTGCCTCTCGCTGGCCGCTGCTGGCGCCATCAGCTGCGCCCCACTCTTCTGGTCGCTTCCGACCGCCTTTCTCGCCGGTACGGGGGCTGCGGCCGGTATTGCCTGGATCAACTCGGTCGGCAATCTCGCCGGGTTCCTCGGGCCGTTTCTGGTCGGCTATCTGAAGGACCTCACCGGCAGCAACAGCGCTGGCATGTATTTGCTGGCGGCAGCGCTGATCATCGGTTCGCTGGCCGTGCTGGCGGTGCCTGCAAAAACCGTCAATCGCTAGACATCGACCCTCCGGGTGGCCGCATCCGGAGGGGCAGCCTTTCCCTTACAAGACTGGAGAACATCGTCATGTCACCGCTTGCTGAAAACCCCGGCCCCGCCGTTGTCGCGGCCGTCATAGGTCTGGGTTCCATGGGGCTTGGAATGGCCCGATCGATGAAACGCGCAGGTCTCGACGTCGTCGGCTACGACATCACGCCTGCGGCGGTGGATCGCTTCGTCGCCGAGGGTGGCCGCGGCGCGGCCACGCCCGCCGGCGCGGCAAAGGGTGCCGATATCGTTGTTTCGGTCGTCGTCAACGGCGCGCAGACCGAGGCCGTCCTGTTCGGCCCCGAAGGCGTGGCGAAGACGATGAAGCCCGGTGCCGTCTTCATCTCCTCGGCGACCATGGATCCGGCCGTCGCCCGCGACCTGTCGCAACGCACGGAGGCGCTCGGGCTCAATTATCTCGATGCGCCGATTTCAGGTGGTGCCGCCAAGGCGGCGAGCGGTGCCCTGACGATCATGGCATCCGGCTCCATGCAGGCGTTCGACGCGGCCCGCCCGGGTCTCGACGCCATGGCCGGCAAGGTCTACGAACTCGGCGACGCGGCCGGAACGGGTGCTGCCTTCAAGATGATCAACCAGCTTCTCGCCGGCGTGCATATCGCGGCGGCCTGCGAAGCGATAACCTTCGCCGCCAGGCAGGGCCTCGATCTTGACAAGGTCTACGAGGTGATCACGGCTTCGGCCGGCAATTCCTGGATGTTCGAAAACCGCGTGCCGCATGTGCTGGCCGGAGACTATACGCCGCTAAGCAGCATCGAGATTTTCGTCAAGGACCTCGGCATCGTCCAGGACATGGCCCGCTCGGAGCGCTATCCGGTGCCGCTGGCGGCCGCAGCCCTGCAGATGTATCTGGCCGCCGCGGGTGCCGGCATGGGCCGTGACGACGATTCCTCGCTCGCGCGCCTCTACGCTAAGCTTTCGGGCGCTCAATTGCCCGGTGCGGCCAAAGAGCTACAAAGCCTGTAAAGGGAACTTCACCATGCCGGTTTTCGCCGCCAACCTGACGATGATGTTCAACGAATGGCCCTTCCTCGACCGCTTCGACGCTGCGGCCGATGCCGGCTTTTGCGCCGTCGAATATCTCTTTCCCTATGAAGCCCCGCCGGAGGCGATCGCCGAACGGCTTGCCCGCAACAATCTGCAACAGGCCTTGTTCAATCTGCCGCCGGGCGACTGGGCCGCCGGCGAGCGGGGTATCGCGGCCCTTCCAGGACGCTTGGAAGCATTGAAGTCGGATGTGGAGCGGGCGCTCGACTATGCGGCAGCGACGGGCGTGAAGCGGTTGCATCTGATGGCCGGTCTTGCCGACCCCCATGACGAGGACGCCGCCTCATCTTACCGGCGCTCGGTCGCCTACGCTGCCTTGCGGCTTGCGGAGGAGGGCATCGACCTCCTGCTTGAACCGATCAATGGGCGAAACATGCCGGGATATTTCCTCAATGACTTCGGCGCCGCCGAGCGGCTGATCACCGACCTTGGCCTGCCGAACCTGAAGCTCCAGTTTGACATCTATCACCGCCAGATCATCCATGGCGACGTGGTCATGGCCTTGCGTCGCCTCATGCCTTTCACCGGCCATATCCAGATTGCCAGCGTGCCGTCACGCAACGAGCCGGACGGGGAGGAGCTCAACTATCCCTATCTGTTCGGCGAAATCGACCGCCTTGGCTATGACGGTTTCATTGGCTGCGAGTACATCCCGCGCGGCCACACACTGGACGGTCTTGGCTGGTTCAGACCTTTTGCACGGAGCTAGACGATGGCTATATTGCTCGGATCGATCGCGGACGACTATACGGGCGCGTCCGACCTTGCCAACACGCTGACGAAAAACGGCCTGCGCACGGTGCAGACGGTCGGCATCCCCGATCCGTCGCTGGCGCTGCCGGACGTCGACGCGGTCGTTGTTTCCCTGAAGATCCGCTCGGTGCCTGCCTCGGACGCGGTAGCGGCCGCGACTAAGGCGCAACGATGGCTGCGCGGGCGCGGCTCGACCCATGTGCTCTACAAGATCTGCTCGACGTTCGATTCCACCGATGCCGGCAATATCGGTCCGGTCACCGAGGCGCTAAGCGATGCCGCGGGCGGTGGCGTGGTGCTGGTGACGCCCGCCTTTCCGGAAACGGGCCGCACTGTCTATCTCGGCCATCTCTTCGTCGGCGGACAGCCACTGAACGAAAGCCCGCTCAAGGACCACCCCCTCAATCCGATGCACGACGCCAATCTCGTGCGCGTGATGGCCAGGCAGTCGCGCGGATCAATCGGGCTTGTCGACCTGCCGTCAATTGCGGCGGGACCGGCTATGGTCAGAGCCCGGCTCGAGGCCTTGCGTGAGGCAGGTGTCAGGTCGGCGATAGCCGATGCGGTCTTCGAACGCGATCTCGAGACGCTCGGCGAGATCGCGCTGGAAACGCCGGTGTCGACCGGCGCGTCGGGCCTCGGGCTTGGCCTTGCCCGCGCACTCGTGCGCTCAGGTCGGGCCTTAGCCGGCGGTGATACAACGGCGGACGCCATTCGCCCCGTCGGCGGGCTTTCGGCGATCGTCGCCGGCAGTTGCTCCAGAGCGACGCTCCGGCAGCTTGAGGTCGCCGAACGATCGATGCCGGTTCTGCGGCTCGACCCGGAGCGGCTGCTTGCCGGTCCAGATGAGATTGCCGCAGCGATTTCGTGGGCTGGAGACCGCATCTCCGCCGGTCCGGTTGTCGTCGCCGCGAGTGCCGCGCCGGAAACCGTTTCCCGGCTGCAAGCGCAATACGGACGCGACGCCTCGGGCCACGCGATCGAAACCGCAACCTCGATCATCGCCGCCGAACTGGTGGCAAGAGGCGTGCGGCGCCTGGTCGTCGCCGGCGGCGAAACCTCGGGCGCCGCCGTCGACAGGCTCGCCATTCCGGCATTTCTGATCGGCCCGGAGATCGCGCCTGGCGTGCCGGTCTTGCGCACGATCGGCAATGCCCAGGGCGATATGCTTTTGGCGCTGAAATCGGGAAACTTCGGAGGCGAGGACTTCTTCACGGCGGCGCTGACGATGATGCGCTGAGCAAGATGCCAACGAACCCGACGAGATCATTGAGCAAGCGGTCTTTGCGCAAGGGGGCAAGGTCAGTCATCCTCGACGTTTCGGGCTGTGCTTGCCGGGCAACCGCTAAGTGGTGCTGACACGGATAGGGCAGCACGGCCGGCCGATCCAATACGCGCACGCTCCCGAGCCGTTCGGCGCTGTGGGATGTTTGGAGACGATTGCCGCCGGAAGCTTTCGCCGGCGCGGCAAAGGCGATTGTTCTATGACCTCAGATGCGATTGGCGCGCGGTCGTGTCATTTGGCAGCTCACTATAAGCAACAGCGCAATCTCGTCCGGACCTTTTTGCCGCATAGAGCGCGCGATCCGCTTTCTCCAGAAGGTCCGAAGGATCGTCCGCACTGGAGGTTGTGAATGAGACACCCACGCTGCCTGTGAAACGAATTGTGTTTCCGTCAATGCCCGTGGTTTCAAGTTGCGCGATTTTCTTGCAGAGGAAGCGGGCGTATTCTGCCGCATGATCGGCGCAGGGAGCATCGTAGACAACCACGAATTCTTCGCCACCAAACCTTGCCGCGAGCGGGTTGGATAGATCCGGAATGTTGGCCAGTAGGTCTGACAGCGATTTGAGACAACGGTCTCCGGTCGGATGTCCGAATCGATCGTTGATGGCCTTGAAGTGATCAATGTCGATGAGCAAGATCGCGGTTCCTGTCTCCGACGTTGACCTGAGGATCGACGCCGCTAGAAATTTCTCGAACATCCGTCGGTTCGCGAGGCCTGTTAGCGGATCCTTTTCAGCCAGCACTTGCAACACGAGGTTGGTTCGCCGCAGTTCAGACGCGGTGCTTCCATAAGAAATCACTGCATCGCCAATGAGCGCGAGCTCCTTGAGTTTTGGCCGGTCCGTTGCGGCCTTTAAGACTTGGTCCTTCTCGATCCGATCGAGGTTCACGATGGCGGCGACAATCGGGGCGGTCAAATGCCTGCGGGCAAGAGCGAGCAGCAGCGCCACAAGGATTGCCGGGATAGTGAGGAAGATGATTACCAGGTAACGGACTTCTACTGCGCGCTCTTGTATTCCCGCCGCTATGTCGTCGGCAACGAAAGCGGAGTTGTCACTTGTCTCCTTGGCCATCTTCTCGATGATCCGCATGGCCTCCTCGTAGGCCGAGAGGTCGGCAGGCGATTGGCTAGACTCCTGCTGAGCGCCGGCCCGTTCCGCCGCTTGATCGCGACGCTGCTGATGAGCGGAGACGATCGACTTGGCAAGACCGGCAACTTTCTTTGAGCCGTCGATCAGGAGTGGCGAGCCGTCGAAACCAAAACCTTGAGCCAGGGCCTGTATCTGAAGCTGAAGTTGCCGCTCGAGACGCCGATCGTTGGTGAGAAAGACCGCCCTTACGAGGGAAGACATTCTTTCGATCTTAACTGCGTTGCGTGTCTGGGCGAGGATGAGAGGAATCTGCTTCTCGCGGGTTTCGATCGCTTCGTGTTCAATTCGCGTCAGCAAAAGAGCTGCGCCTATCGCGGCCACCGCGCAATAGGCGACGACGACTGCGAGCAAAATCCTTCCAGCAGACCGAAGTGAGATGTTCCACGATGAAGCAGCCTTAGGTTCCTTCAAGTCTCCATCCCTAGTAAATGCTGAAGGGGAAGTACTGGTCGTTGATTCTATCGTAGACCCCGTTGAGCTTGATCTGCTTCAAGGCGTCGTTCACTCGAGCGATCAGTTCCACGTTGCCTTTTTGCGCAGCAATGTGAGCGGAACTTTGTAGAAATTCGCTCGAAATCGGATCGCCGACGTATCCGTATACGGAACCCTTCCCCGTCTCCATGAAACTCAGGAGTTCGATGGCGTCGCCAATCAAAAGATCAGCTTTCTTCTCTTCAAGCAGTTGCTGTGCAGACGGTTGATCCTTGGCCAAGACGAGAACGCTTTGTGTGTATGCCTGCTTCACGTAGTCAGCCTGAATTGTTCCCTCGGCGGCGGCGATACGGACACCGGCCAACGCGGTCGGCGAGCTATCTGTGAACTTGTCCGCGTCACCAACGAGCACAGAGTGGGATCGATAGTACGGGGCTGAAAATTCGACGCGTGCGGCGCGTTCCTTTGTGTAGGCCATGCTGGCAACGATCAAATCGTACTTGTCTGCCTCAAGCCCGTCGATGATCTTTGGCCACTCGACGGTCTGGAACGTGCATTCGCTCTTGAGCTGTTCGCAGAGCGCTTTCGCAATATCCACGTCGAACCCTTTAAGCGTCCCGTTCTGGTCGATGAGATTGAAGGGCGGATACGCGCCCTCGGTGGCAATCCGGAGTCGCTCGGCCGCGTTGGTCGCCGACATGCCGGCGAGCAGTGCAATGACGGCTATGACTGAAGTGCGCATCATGAAGTTTCTCCAATAAGATCATCATGATGATGCAAAATGCCTAATGAACTGCTGATGCGACCCTTGCGATTTGATGATTTGAATAAAGAACAAGGGTGGTACCAAATCTCTTTGGTCCGCCAGGCTCAAAACATTCAGCCACCGCCGTCCATTTGCATGGCCTCACAGCGATCGCACATTGGAAGGCCGTCACCGGCACGACCTGAGCCAGGCAGCTGCCAAAAGCCTCCTTGGCCAAGTTGATCTGACGTCACCCTTCTTACGGATTATCGTTGTTCGGCCGGTCAAGCCACAGCCGCGGTGGGTGCTGGCCTAAGCAATGGCCGGTGATCAGGGCGCCAACCCTGTGGACCTGTAGGAAGAGTGCGGGCACGAATACCAGCGACAAGAGCGTCGAGGCGATCAGGCCGCCGATGACGAAGATCGCCATGGGCGCACGGAATGCACCACCATCGCCAACCCCGAGGGCGACAGGCACCATGCCGGCGGCCATGGCAGCCGTGGTCATGACAATCGGGCGAAGGCGCTGCTCGGCGGCCAGGACGACGGCATCGCGCGGCGGCGCGCCCGCGTCAATCATCCGACTGGCCAGGTCCACGATCAAAATCGCGTTCTTGGCGACGATTCCCATGAGCATCAGGGCTCCGATCAAGACCGGCATTGTCACGCCATGGCCGGTTGCGGCCAGCGCGACGAGGCCTCCAGACAGCGATAGCGGCAGGGATCCGAGGATGGTCAGTGGCTGGAAGGGGCTGCCGAAAAGCACGAAGAGAATGACGAAAACAAAGGCCGATCCGAGAATAGTTGCTTCAACGAAGCTTGCGAAGAAGTCTTCCATCGAGCGCGTTTCCCCGGCTGTTTGCAGGCGTATACCGGCCGGCAGCGGATGTTGCTCGATCCATGATTGCAGTTGCGCAAGTGCCGTTCCGGGCGAGGCGGTCTCGGCCAAGTCGGCGTTAAGTTCGATGCGGCGCAGCCCGTCCTGGCGCAGGATCAGCGCCGGCCCGTACCCTTCCACGATGCGGGCAACCGCCCCCAGTGGAACCACCTTTCCATCCGCAGTGCGCAATGGCATGAGCTCAATGAGGGATGAGTCTGCGCCTGATCTGCGGACCTCAACACGAACAGGAACGTTCCTGCCATCGATCTGGATGGAACCGAGCGCCCGATCCCTGTCGCCCATCGTTGCGACACGCAATGCGTTCGATAGCGAGTCGAGTTCTAATCCCACAGCGGCGGTAAGGTCGAGGTCCGGAATGACCTGAAGCTCTGCCCTGTGCGTGGTGCCGGATGATGTCACGTCACGGATTGAAGGCATGGACGCCATGGAGGACGCAAGCCACTCTCCCGCGCGCTCCAACGCCGCCGCATCCTGTGACAGCAACGAGACAGTGAACTGCCGCCCCCCCGTCAGGCTAACCTGGCTGCTGCGAATGTCGGCGATGGACCTCAATTTTCGGGTGATGTCAGAAGCGATGGCTTGGCGCGTTCGTGCTCGGTGGGCCGGGTCTGTCAGCGCGAGCTGGACGGCGATCGACTGTCGGCTCGCCAGTCGGGCGCCGGAAGCCCTATAGGCGTAGACATGTACGACCTCGCTGTCGGATGCGAGCAATCTGGCGATTTCGCTGGATTTCTCACGCATTGCGGCGTTGCTCGTACCGCCTGCCATCTCGATTGCAAATTTGAGCCGCGTTCCATCCTCTTCCGGAATGAAGCCACGTGCCAAGCCCGGAAGGACGAAGAGGGCGGCCCATGCAAGCGATGCGATCCCCAGGCCGATCGTGATAAAGGACATGTCGATGGCTATGGTGTATCGGGGAGGCAGGTCCGTGTGGGATCGTCCAAGCGCAACGCGATGACGGCCGGTCGCGAACCTGAGGAGCCCCAAATAGCGGCCTTCAGTGGGCAAGGCAGGGGTACTTGGATCAGGCGTACGCGGCCGGAGCAGTCGCGAGGCAAGCAGCGGCGTTATGAGACGGGCAACCAGCAGAGATGCCAGTGTTGCCGCTGCCACCGTCATGCCGAACTCGCGAAAATATTGACCGGGCGTGCCCCCGATCATGGCGAGCGGCGCGAAGACGGCAACGATGGTCAATGAGATTGCGATAACGGAGCTGCCGATCTCTTCCGTTGCGTCGATGACCGCCTGATGCGGCGCCTTTCCCATTTCAAGGTGCCGCGCCGTATTCTCGATCTCGACGATGGTGTCATCGACAAGGAGACCGATCGCCAACGTCAGTCCGAGCAGCGAGACGAGGTTCAGCGAGAAACCGAGTGCGTCCATGATGAAGAAGGTCGGGATCACTGCGAGTGGCAGGCTGATTGCGGCGATCATGACTGAACGCCAGTCCCTCAAGAAGAGAAACAGCACCGCAATCGTGCAGATGGCGCCTTCGACCATGGCATGCATCGTGCTTGCGGCATTGTTGCGCGTGTAGCTGGCGTTCTCGTCCAGCAGCGTGAACTGCAGACGCGTGTCTTTGCTGGCGAAGTCATCGACCGCTGTGCGTATGCGGCTGAATGTTTCGACCTCGTTTGCGCCTTTCTCCGTGAAGAAGGACAGGGCCAGGATCGGTTCGCCGTCCAGTTGGGCGAAGCCTCCGGCGTCGACCCAGCCATCCTCAACGCGCGCAACATCCGAAAGCCTCAAGCCGGCACCGTTGGTATCGGGCAGCGCGACGCTGGCCAGCGCGGCAATGCCCGTCAGTGCCGATACGGTCCTTATTGGTCGATCGAATTCGTTGGCCGATACAATGCCGGCCGAGGCGTTGGTCGTGGCGGTGCGAAGCGCGGCGCCGACAGCGTCGGCGGATAGCCCGCGAGCAAGCATCTCGTCAGGGTCGAGCCAAACCCGAACCTCGCGGGCGTCGCCGCCTCGCAGCACGACCTTGCCGACGCCGCGAATTCGCTCGAACCGACGCAGGACATCGTCGTCAAGAACGCGGTCGAGCGCTTGGTAAGACATTGCGTTCGACCGCACGGCGAAGGTCGCAACGGCGATCTCGCGCAGGTTCGATAGCGCAATTGCCGGTTCCTCGATCGCCGCGGGAAGCTCGCCACGCATCGAAAGCATTGCACGATCGGTCCGTTCAAGCGCCACCTGAGGATCAATGGCGGCGTCGAACTCGACATTGAACGTGACCGCGCCATCCTCGATGGCTGTATCCAGTCGGCGGATGCCGTCTAGTCTCAACAAGACATCTTCGCATTTCTGCGCAACATCGTATTCGAGATCGCTGGCGGATGCTGCCTGCTGCCGAAGCACGACCTTGACGATAGGAGATTCCATTTCCGGGAAACGGCTGATCGGCAACGCGCGCAGCGACAGAAGGCCCATCACCACCAGGAGAACGAAGATCGCAATGCTATAGGCGGGGCGTTTTATCGACCAGCGGGAAAGGTTGAACGACATGCGCGACCTCACCTGTTCGAGGCAAGAACGGAGGCGGCGGGCACTGGTCTCACGTGGGTACCTGCCTGGACAATGCCGCCAGCGCGCAGCACGACCTGCTCCCCTTCAGTCAGACCTGACAGAATCTGGATCTGCTCTGCTGTGCTCTCCCCTGTCACCACGCTTCGTCTCTCCACGATGCCCGAAATCACTACATCCACATGTGCTCCCTCCGGCGCTTGGTGGATTGCGGTGAGCGGCAAGACCACCGACGTGCCTTCGATATAAGGGAGCTCGGCGCGGGCGAATGCGCCGATTTTCAAGGCCTCGGATTGGGGAAGGGCAATACGAAGGCGCGCCATCCTGGTGGACGGATCGACGCTCGGCGAGACATGTCGCAACGTGCCGGAGACGGTTGTGCCCATCCCCTGGATGGTGACGACGGCGGGCGAATGAGGCTGAATTCGCCCGACGAGACGCATTGGCACCAATGCCTCGAACTCGATCACGCCCTCCTTGACAAGCCGGAACAGCGGCGCGTCACCGGAGGCGATATCGCCGAGCTTTGCGATCCGCTCGGTGACGATGCCGGCGGCCGGCGCCCTGAGGCGGGTCCGTTCGAGTTGGGCCATTAGTTCTCGGCGCTTGACATAGGCGATCGCGCGTTCGGCAACGGCAACGCGTTTCGTTTGGTGCGCCGTTCGCAGCTTGGCGTTGGCCACCTTCACGTCGGCCTCACGCTGCTCGAGGACATCGAGCGACGTCACGCCGCTACGAGACAGAGGCTGGGCCCTTTCGAGCGCTTTTCGCGCCAGCTCGAGATTGGCTTCCTCGAGAGCGATCGCGCTTTCGCTCTGCAGTAGAAGCGCATTCGCCCGTTCGATCTCAACGTCGTTCATCGAGACAGCGATTTCGTCGAGGTCCGACGACAGGATGGCGAGTACTTGTCCTTCCCGCACCTTGTCGCCTTCGTCCACGAGGACGGCTTCAATTCTGGCATGCTGGCTTTCGGTGCCGACGGACACTTCCTCGCGCGCAACGAGCGAGCCCGAGACGAATGTGCGCGTTTCAAGACGACGGCGTTCGGCACCGACCGTGGTGACGGTGACGGTCGGTTCGCCGCCTGCGCCAGGCGCTGCAGTCTTGTTAAGGGCCGTTCCCGAGACACGCGGCGGTGAACCCGCCCCCTTGCCGACAAGAAGGGGGCTGACGAGGATAGCAACGGCAATTGTCGCAAGTGCGGTCGCGGTTGCGGCTTTTCGCAGCAAGATTGCGCGGCGAAGTACAGGACTGTCGGGCGGGGCCGATGTGTTCGTCCATGGCCGTCTGATGTTCATGACGACACCTCTCTACGCCCGGGGGTGAGCCTCCAGCATGGCGCGGTCGCTGCTCATCGCCAGGAGCTGGCGGCAGGCCGTGCACATGGCCGGTTCCTTAGGGCGCCAAGCATGTGCCGGCACTGCCTGAGGCATTTTCACGCGAATCCTTGGGGCCCGGGCGAGGCCGGTCTGCTCCCACACCTCATCCAGTGCCTCGACGAGGTGTTCGATGTCACCACGGCTATGAAGAGGGGAGGGGGTGATGCGCAGTCTTTCCGTACCGCGCGGAACCGTGGGATAGTTGATCGGCTGGATATAGATGTCGAAATCGTCGAGTAACCGATTGGCGACGGTCCGGCATTTCACGGGGTCGCCAACCATTACCGGCACGATGTGGCTGGGATTGGCGCGGTGGGGAATGCCCCGCTCGTCGAGACGCTCGCGCAGCAACCGAACGCGATCCTGCTGTGCTTTTCTCTCCCATTGGCTTTCCTTCAGGTGCCGCACCGAGGCAAGCGCACCGGCCGCCAGCATCGGCGGAAGCGCCGTCGTAAAGATGAAGCCGGACGCGAAAGAGCGTACGAAGTCGATGACGGGCGCGCTTGAGGCGATGTATCCGCCAATGACCCCAAATGCCTTACCGAGCGTGCCCTGGATGATTGTCAGGCGATTCATGACCCCGTCGCGTTCCGCGATCCCTGCGCCACGCCTGCCGTAGAGACCAACGGCGTGGACTTCGTCCAGATAGGTCATGGCGTCATATTGCTCGGCAACGTCGCACAGGTCGGCAATCGGGGCGATGTCTCCGTCCATCGAATAAACGGACTCGAAGGCGACGAGCTTTGCGCGGTCGGGTTCGACCTCGCGCAGACAGCGCGCCAGGTCGTCCGGGCTGTTATGCTTGAAAATCCGGTACTCGGCGCGGGAATGGCGAATGCCCTCAATCATCGAGGCGTGGTTGCCGGCATCGGACAAGACGACGCAGTTCGGCAGCTTCGCGGCCAGCGTCGACAGGGCCGCCCAGTTGGAGACATAGCCCGACGTGAACAGCAGGGCGGCCTCCTTGTCGTGAAGGTCGGCCAATTCGCGCTCCAGCAAGACGTGACTATGATTGGTACCGGCGATGTTGCGCGTGCCGCCGGCGCCTGTGCCTGACAGATCGATCGAACGATGCATGGCTTGCCGGACCTTGTCGTTCTGTCCCATGCCGAGATAGTCGTTGGAACACCAGACGATGACGTCACGCACACGCTCGCCGTCGTGATAGCGGGCACGCGGAAAGGCGCCCGCCACTCTTTCTATGTCGGCGAAGACGCGATAGCGCCCTTCCTGACGGAGCCCATCCAGGGCGTTGCTGAAGAACGCGCTGTAGTCCATTGCCCCTCCTCGGTCGGCTCCTTGCCTCGACGCGCGAGGTTGCCGGCATTCGCACTACGACCCTCCCGTATCGTAGGGATGTTACGGTCTCACAGACATAGACCTAGGTTGAACGAAGTGTGCGACATAGGCCGCCATCGGGCGAGACCAAAGTCCGACATCGGGACTATGGGACGTCGTCGTACTTGCTGCGCAATCATGGCTGAGTTCGCTTCGCGCAAGATGAAGATTGCTGAGATCTGCCGGAAAAAAGCCATCGACGCCAATGAGGTGTGGACCGGATTCCTCGCCACGGCCACCGTCAGGGCCGCAATCAGGGACACCGTCGCGCACAGAAGAAAGACCCCGTCCTTGTGGGTTCAAAGGCCGTCACTTTTTTGACATCGCCAGGTGGTGTCCAGAGCGCGCTGATATTTGCGTCGGTGTGTCGCGACCATAAAGAACCGCATGTAAATTCCAGTAGGTTGGCGCCAGGATCGCCAAGGCAGCAATGAAGCCGATGGGCGCACCGACAATCGCTCGTCGGAAACCCGGCGCAGTTTGGATTTCGCGAGACGGGTCGATCGCCGCAACCACCAGCATCATTGTGATCAGACCGTGGCCAACGAAGTCCAGTCGTCCAAATGGTATGACGGCTGCATTGAAGATGATCAGTAGTGCTATGGCAGAAAACCGCCGCACGACAGGTGTCCAGATCAATCCGAGGCCGAGGACAAACTCGACGACACCTGCCATCGGCAGAAATACGTCCGTCGGCATCCCGAAGGTCAGGAACGGTTTTTCCTGCGCCAGCGGATAGAACCAGTCCGGATAGGCGAACTTTTCGAGGCTAGAGCGCATCAGTGTAATGGCGATCGCCCAGCGCAGAATGGTGAAGCGCTGTTCTTGCCATGAAGACCCCTCAAGCGAGAACAACACCAGATAACTGGCAACGCCAAGGGCAAGCACAAGATAGTCGAGTAGATGAAAGAGCTGATACTCATGAAGCGCCGTACCCCAGAGCGCGAGTATACCAATGGCGGAAAGCCACATCGTTCGGCGTGAGAAGAGGCCGGCTGCGATAGACAACTGTGCCCACGAGACCCATTCCGAATGCGTTCTTAGGTCCGGCGTAAGATAGACACCGCCAATAACGAAGATGGCGATGAAGAAGGCTGCCGTCGCGGCGCGGACGAAGTCGTCAGCCCGGTTCCACAATGGTGCTGCCAGACGGTCCATAGCCGTAAGGATCCTGTCGCCGACGGCTGTGCGCTCGACGGCGACGGTGATCGCGAAGAGCGGGATCGCGATCGCGACGGCAAGCCAGAACCAGACGCTCGTCAATGTTTCCGCAAATGGTCGTGAGGCTGATGCTATGTCAAACGGCGCAAACCATTTGACATGAGCCTCGGCCAGCGTGGGCGTCCCCGTGCTAATCATGATCGCGGCGGCAGCTTGCCCAAATCGTCTTAAGGGAATTTCGCCCCTGTTCATTCGATAAGAGGTCACACGCATCACATCCCCCTTTGCGGTGGCTGCCGTGGCCGGGCTGGCTCTTTCGAGGCCAACGTCCGGTCTTATTTGCCTGAGACTGCGATTGCGGCGCCGTGCGTCTTTTCAGCCGCGCAAGCGTCGCTGTAACAGTTTGAACCGCTGCCCGGTTTCGTCCTTAAATCGGCTCCGATTTGCGGAACCAGGCAGCGGCTGGAGCCGACGAAGGCGGCGCCACGGTATGCGCAGAAATGATCTATCGAGCACCGCCGTCGGGACTGGCGATCCGAGCTGGGAAATGGGTCGGTATCCGGGAACTTGCCGTGGAGAGAGGATCGCCAGAAGCCGGTCCAATGGGAACGGCGGAAGGTCCAGCAAGTTTTGCGACTTTCGTCGCGGCCGCTATACGGCCTTCCGTCCTAGGGAAACAGGCGACACACCACGTAGTGTCTTCGAAACTTTATACTCTGCAATTCTTGGGTGCCAAAACACTTGAGCTTAGCAACTGGCCAATCGCGCGAGAAAGCCTTCAAGTCGGAAGGCAAGGCCCTCGGTCACTCCTGACCCTCAACGAAAGGAAGAAGCAGGAAGTGTGCGACGATCCGGCGACGAGAATGTATTTCTCAGCGGTCGCCAGAAAATGTGCGACCAGCCGGCAAACGGTTATGAATGCGAGGACAGAAGAGCCTACAGCTTCGGGACGAATATCGAATAGATGCTGTTTAAGGTCAACGCTCATACCGAAGAAAAGCCCCGCAATGTTGGCGGGGCCAGTCGTCGACGGAAAGGTCGCGTCACAGAAGGGACAATCCTGACACGATCTATCGGGTGGCGTATGCATACCCCCCACGGGTTCTGTCGAAACCTATCCGGGTTCGCTCGCGTTCGTCGGGCCGTATCACCAGTTCAACGCCCACCAGATAAGCCCAACTGCTGCAATCAGAACAGCCAGGACGTAGAAAATTCGCGAGGCCATTGAATCTCCGAAAGGTTTAAAGATCGGAGGGTGCAACCTTTGATGGGCGAGGTCAAGCGCTGGAGAAGGCTGCGCTATGGATTTTTCCGGCAGGCCGCTCATGTCCAGATCGGACGTAGACACCGCGTTTGTCCACGCAAATCTGGCCATTCGCACAAACGCAGTAGCCCCTTTACATTGCTGCATGGGTAGAGAGGTCCGGAAGCCTCACAATAGGACTGCACCTCATCTTCAAGCTCGGTACAAGGTCGCACGTTTATAATGTTGAATTAGCGGATGTTTTTGATGTCGTGTGTTGTCGAGAGTTAAATTCTAACTATCGGAAAGCTAGCTATCCAATTGTAGCCATTGCCATTTCTGCTTCTTCACTTTCTCGCCAATGGAGGCTATGAGTGCGCAGGCAGCAATGTAGGCACGCCGTCCTGATTGAGAAACAGCGGCGACCTCCAAATACCCGATTGGTCCTTTTGACGAGCTGTGGTGAACAGCGGGGGGGGGGCGCGTCCTCGCTAGAGTGCCAGGCTGTCGATGTGGATTTCCCCCTCCAAATCGCGTGGCAACGTCTTCTCCGTAACGCATTCCAGGGAGAGCCGGAGTTCGACGCCGGGAATATCGCCTCAATGCCGCAGAGTGATGCGGTGTCCTAACTGGAAACGCCATTGGGCGGGCGATCGACCCGCCCCCGATCTGTCCTTGCAACCGGAGCAGCCGGTCAGATCGCAGCGCAAAGTGACGTTTTAACTTTGCACCAGAGCGGACATTCCAACGTTGCCGCCACAGATATTTCAACAACAGGGCCGATAGTTCGGATCCCTTCAAGGCGAAGGCATTTTGCCAGCGATCTCGCGTTCGGACGGCGTCATACGGATTTGCGATCCCTAATATCATTCTGACTGTTGTTGGTGGTGTTTAGCGAATATGGTCGGCGGTGCGCTAGCGGTCTCGGCCGTCTCGATTTCTTGAAAAATGCTCTGATTGGCGAGGCGTAAATGTCGATTTCCGATAACCAGCAACACGAGGGCGAGGCCCAGCTCCGTTTGCGACAGCTGGAGGCCGACATAGAAGCTGCGCAGCACGGACATAATGCTGCAGCTTTTCTTGCAGCGATCGTCGAATCCTCTGACGACGCGATCGTTAGCAAGAGCCTCAGCGGAATCATCACGACCTGGAACAAGGGCGCTGAGCGTCTTTTCGGTTATACCGCAGACGAGGCTATCGGCAACCCGATCACGATCGTCATTCCACCCGATCGCCTCGACGAGGAACCCGCCATTCTCGCCCGCATCCAGGCCGGCGAGCGCGTCGATCACTTCGAGACGATACGACGACGTAAAGACGGTTCCCTGATCGATATTTCTCTTACCATCTCGCCTATTCGGGATAGCAACGGAAAGATCATCGGCGCATCGAAAATTGCCCGCGACATATCAGAGCGTAAGCGCGCCGCCGAGCGTCAGGAACTTCTGCTGCGCGAGATGCATCACCGGGTAAAAAACCTGTTCGCCATTACCGGCAGCATCATCACCCTGGCGGCAAGGACGGCAACGACGACTGCCGATCTCGCTGCGGGGATGAAGGACAGGTTGATGGCCCTCTCGCGGGCGCATGAGATGACATTGCCGAGTTTGAACGGTGAGGCCGCGACCGGCGCTCCGGAGACCACCCTCTTTCAGCTTCTGTCGAATATTCTCGCGCCTTATGAGCGGGACGGTGCCAATCGTTGGCAGCTGATCGGAGATGACATCGACATCAGCGGCACCAAAATTACAAACTTCGCGCTGCTGTTCCATGAATTCGCGACTAACGCCGCGAAATATGGTGCGCTGTCCGTTGAAGACGGAAAGTTGGAGATATCATCGGCGGTGAAGGGCGAGATCGTGGAGATCGTCTGGCTTGAGAGCAACGGTCCTCCGCAGGCTGCGTTGGAGCCACGTTCGATGGGTTTTGGAAGCCGGCTTCAGCAGATCATCAGTCAGAGCCTCGGGGTCGATATCACGCGCGACTGGATGCCGAACGGACTCTCGATCCGACTGTCGGTCCCCCGCGGCGCTATCAGCGACTAAACCGAGGCAGCGCAGCCAGCCTTGTGTCTCAACCGAACGGACCAAGTAGCAGGACGTTGGCGCCGATCGACGCGTCGACGATCCGTTCAAGCCGGTCTGGTAGGGTCATCACGTGGATCTCCATCGAACCACGCCCGACCTCCAGCGCCAACAGGTGACCGCCGATCGCTGCGAAGGACGAATTGCCTGCGGTTGCGTGCAGGTGCGGCAGCGGCTTTCCATTCTTCCAGGCAAGCGAGCCCGTCAAGTTGGTCACCTCAAGGTTTTCGTAGCTCTTCGGACTATATTCGCGGGCTTCGAAATCAAAGAAGCCGAAGGTGATCCGACCCGCGAACCCAAAACCAGAAAGCATGGCCGAAGGTATGTCTTCGCCGACCATCAGCGTTCCGAGGCGAGGGGCGTCGCTGGGCGCTGATCTGTTGGCATTGATGGACAGCCGATCGATCGAAAAGGCGCTTCTTGGAGGATACGACTGGAGCGGTCGAGGCGCCTGTATTGTCACCGCTTTGTGCCCGGAAAGGGTGCTTGGGCTAACATCCAGGACATCGCCTGCGCGGCCGAATTCGGGTTCGCCGGACAAGAGGCGCGCGACTGGTACCAAGTCTGCCTCGCCGCGGGGCGCCATCGGCAGCCTACTGCTTGCGGCTCGTCGCGGCCATGTCTTCGGCCAGCCGACGCTGATTGCCGAGATCGAATTCCGGAGCTGGACCGACGACGGCGATCTGCGTTACGCATCCCACAAAGGCTTGCGCGAAGTTCAGGATAATGCGGCCGTTTATGAGTAGGAACGAGCTGGTGGAAGAAGCCGAAAACGAGCAAATTTTTTTCTGCCGCTACTCTTGAATCCGAAATTCTCAAAAACCAAATCGATTGCCGCCAGCTGCTGAATGAGGGCTGGCCTTGCTGGAAGCGCCGCTTTCGGCGCTTCCATATCCATGTTGCTCAAGGAGGATATGGCTATGGCAACATCTTACGACTATGCACCGCTCTACCGTTCGAGCGTCGGCTTCGACCGGGTTTTCAATCTTCTGGAAAACGCCCAGCGCGCCCGGTCGATCAGCGACTGGCCGCCCTATGACATTGTCAAGACTGGTGACGACACCTACCGGATTTCGATCGCGGTGGCGGGCTTCACCCAGGACGAACTCGACATCACCTTCCAATCCAATCTACTGACGGTCACCGGCAAGAAGCAGGAAGCGGCTGCCGAGGGCTACCTGCATCGCGGCATTGCCGGCCGGCCGTTCGAGCACCGGTTCGAACTCGCCGACCATGTCAGAGTGAACCGGGCGGACCTCAGCAACGGACTCCTGTCGATCGATCTGGTTCGGGAGATCCCCGAGGCACTGAAGCCGCGCAAGATCTCGATCGAGAGCGCTCCTGCTTCGATGTCTGCTGCTCCCGCGCAGATCGAAGCGCACAAGGCGGCTTAACCTGCATTACGCTCAACAAGGGCGCCGTCACGACGGCGCCCATCAACATTCCGGGTTGGGAAGGAGAGAGCGATGAAACCCGATATGTTTAGACAGCCTGTTTCCATTCTCGTCGGCCTTGGCTTCCCAGCAGAGGTTCGCAGCGTCATGGATGCCTACCGGCATCTTTCCGAGTGGCCGACGTCACTCAGGGACAGCGCGCATGCGATTGCCCTCAAGGCCTGCAGTGCGGCACTGCGTGGCGAGATTGAGGCGGAAACCGCGCGTGGCCTGTTTGCGGCCTTCGCCGAGAAACACGATCTGCTGGCGCCGGAAACCAATATGATCGCGGCCTCACGCCTACGGCGTGACCCGGATCCACACGTACAGTGAGGTGGTCCGATGACGCACGACATGTTGCAGCAGGCGGCTAGCAACGCCATGGCGATGGGGCCAGCGGTCTTGCTTCAGGGTATGCAGCTTCAGCGGCCAATCGATGTGGTGAGAGCCCCGGCTCTTTCCGCCGATGATAAGCGAACGATCCTCGCGGCCTGGGCCTCCGACTTTTACGCTATCGATTCCAAGCCGGCCCTCCGGCAGGTGCCGGGAGTGCCAGAGCCGATTTCGATCGATGAGGTACAGTCCGCGCTGAAAGAACTCGATCGGCGCTATGGTATCTGACGGACGCGCGTTCAAGCGGCCTGCTTCAACGATTTGACGAGCCGCTGGATCGCCTGTTCGAGGGAACGCTGCCAATGATCTTGCTAGGCGCTCGCCGCATCCCACGGCAGGCTTTTTCGTTTTCGGCGCCTTTCCTGCTACAGGTTGAGATCGAGTTGCGGCTGCCCCTCGGTCGCGTCGCTGGTCTGATCGTTGGTCAGCGACGAGAGGGTGACGCCGAGCAGGCGCACGGACCGCTTGAAGGGATAGACGGTTGTCGGAAGTCCGGATGCGTGTCGAACACGTCAGTCATCCATCGCTCGTAGTGTTTCTCGATCGCGCTCAGCGCGATGTTGGCCAGCAACGGGGAGATGATCCCACCCTGCGGCGTGCGCACCCGTGCGCAGGAATTGGTCCTGCGCCAGGACACCAGCCTTCAGCAACGGCCCCACCAAACCCGTCATCCGCCGGTCGCCACGCATGCGTTGCGTCGGCATCTGAAATTTCGCGCCGAAACAAAAAGAGAACATAGCAGCCTTCGACGCGATATCAATCGGATTCATTGCGCCTTGGCCTCGCAGTCGAAACTACCAGCCGTCGGAGGCGTTGTTATCCTCAGGAGATCAATCAGGAGACAGCCAATGGCGGACGACAGCACCACGACGATCAGAGCGACATTTGAAACCCGAGAAGCGGCTGATCTTGCCGTCGAACACCTGGTTCAGCAGCACGGCATCTCAAGGCCCGACATCTTCGTTCAGTCGGCAGGCGACAGGAACACTGCAGGATCTGCGCCATCGGGCGGGGATGCGACTCATGAGGAGGGCGCCCGTCGCGACGCGCCGCTCGCCGGCGAGATCGAGGTTTCGGTGGACATCGCATCCAGCCAGGTCGCTGCCGTCCAGCGCAGTCTCGGCGACGCCGGCGCGCTTGGTTTATCGAGTCGCTGAGTATGGCCGACAGTCTCTCGAAATATCGCGCCAAGCGTGATTTCCAGAAGACCAGCGAACCGAGTGGGGAGGCACACGTCAAACCGTCGAACCGCCGCCGGTTCGTGATCCAGAAGCACGATGCGACCCGACTTCACTATGACCTGAGGCTCGAGCTCGATGGTGTCTTCAAGTCCTGGGCGGTGACCAAGGGGCCATCGCTCGATCCGCACGACAAGCGGCTCGCCGTCGAAGTGGAAGATCATCCCCTCGACTATGGCGATTTCGAAGGCACCATCCCCAAGGGCCAATATGGCGGCGGCACGGTGATGCTGTGGGATCGCGGCTACTGGGAGCCGGAAGGTCGCAAGTCTCCTGAACATGCCCTGAAGAACGGAGACTTCAAGTTTACGTTGGACGGCAAGCGCCTGCATGGCAGTTTCGTCCTGGTCCGGATGCGCAACGACCGCGATGGCGGCAAGCGAACCAACTGGCTGCTGATCAAACATCACGACGATCATTCCGTCGAAGAGAACGGCGCGGCGATCCTGGAGAAGAACGCGACCTCTGTCGCCTCCGGTCGCAGCATGGATCAGATTGCCGCGGGTAAGGGGCGCAGGCCAAGACCGTTCATGATGGCGAATGCGGCTGTGGAGGCCGACGCGGTCTGGGACAGCAAGCATGGGCTGGCGGCCGACGAGCGGAAGAAGTCACGCAAGGATGTTGCGACCTCCACCGCCGCCGACCTGCCGGATTTCATCGACCCACAACTTTGCGAGAAGGTTGCTCGGCCGCCGGCGGGTAACGATTGGCTGCACGAAATCAAGTTCGATGGTTACCGCATCCAGATGCGTGTCGCCGATGGTTCGGTGACGCTGAAGACCCGCAAAGGCCTCGACTGGACGGCGAAATATCCCGAGATTGCCGAGGCCGCCTCGCAACTCCCCGACTGCATCATCGACGGCGAAATCTGCGCGCTCGACCAAAATGGCGCGCCGGATTTTGCCGCACTGCAGGCCGCGCTTTCGGAGGGCAAGACCGGCGATCTCGTCTATTTCGCATTTGACCTGCTGTTCGACGGCGGCGAGGATTTGCGGTCGATGCGATTGGTCGAGCGGAAGGAGCGGCTGCAAAATCTAATTGCCGAGTCAAGCGACAATTCCCGCATCCGCTTCGTCGAGCATTTCGAATCCGGTGGCGACGCAGTGTTGCGGTCCGCCTGCAAGCTGCATCTCGAAGGCGTTATCTCGAAGCAGATGGATGCGCCTTACCGATCAGGCCGCACCGACACCTGGGCGAAGTCGAAATGCCGCGCTGGCCATGAGGTGGTGATCGGCGGCTACGCCAAGACCAATGGCAGCTTCCGGTCTCTGCTGGTCGGCGTTCACCGCGGGGATCATTTCGTTTATGTCGGTCGTGTCGGAACCGGCTACGGCGCCAAGAAAGTCGAGATGCTACTTCCGAAACTGAAGGCGCACGAGACGGCAAGATCGCCGTTCACCGGTATCGGTGCTCCGAAGAAGCAGGCCGAAGTTGTCTGGGTGAAGCCCGAGCTCGTCGCCGAAATCGAATTTGAAGGATGGACCGCAGACGGCCTCGTACGCCAGGCAGCCTTCAAGGGACTGCGCGAGGACAAGCCGGCGAAAGAGGTCGAGGCCGAGAGGCCGGCATCGCCTGCCACGACAGATGCCGCTGAACCTGCTCCGACTGCCAAGTCCAAACCTGTCCGGCGCAAAGGCGCCAAGGCCGAGGTCATGGGCGTCCTCATCTCCAATCCGGACAAGCCGCTGTGGCCGGACGCGGGCGATGGAGAGCCTGTCACCAAGGAGGATCTTGCCCGCTACCACGAAGCCGTCGGCTCTTGGCTCATCGATCACCTCAAGGGCAGGCCTTGTTCGATCATCCGTGCGCCGGATGGTATTGGCGGGGAGCAGTTCTTCCAGCGCCATGCGATGCCCGGCACATCGAACCTTCTCGAACTGGTGAAGGTCTTCGGTGACAAGAAGCCGTATCTGCAAGTAGATCGAATCGAGGGGCTCGCGGCGATTGCGCAGATCGGCGGTATCGAACTGCATCCGTGGAATTGCGAGCCAGGACTGCCGGAAGTGCCCGGCCGGCTGGTGTTCGACCTCGATCCCGGCCCCGACGTGCCGTTTTCGACTGTTGTCGCGGCCGCGCGTGAGATGCACGACCGGCTGGTGGAGCTCGGCCTCGTCAGCTTCTGCAAGACCACCGGCGGCAAGGGACTGCATGTCGTAACCCCGCTTGCCGTCAACAAGCGCAAGCCGCTCACGTGGGCTGAGGCCAAAGGATTTGCGCACGATGTCTGCCAACAGATGGCGCGCGACAATCCCGACCTCTATCTCATCAAGATGAGCAAGAGCCTTCGAGGCGGGAGGATCTTTCTCGATTATCTCCGCAACGACCGTATGGCCACCGCCGTGGCGCCACTGTCACCGCGCGCACGGTCCGGTGCCACGGTGTCAATGCCGCTTAACTGGACGCAGCTGAAGTCCGATCTCGACCCGAAGCGGTTTACGGTGCGAACAGTCCCTGCACTTCTTACGAAAACCTCCGCCTGGCAGGACTATTGTGATGGCGAGCGACCGCTTGAGCAGGCGATCAAGCGCCTCGGAAAATCAAAACGGGCAGCGTGATCATCCATGGGTGGCTGCCAGGTGATGTCGCATGGACGAGCAAACGAAGGACACATCCGACCGGCCGCCGCGTGAAGGCGCAACCACTGACCTGCCGCATGACCGGATAACGGTAGAGCGATTTCGGCAGGCATTCCCGCGTGCGCGGTGGAGCGACCGCCTGAATGCCTGGTTCGTGCCCGGCCGCACCGCCGAGAAGCGCATCGGCCGCTGGATGGCCGAGTTGGAAGCCGGGGCCGATAGATTCGCCGACGAGAAGGGTAGGGACGCCTTTACGTTCGAGCCGATCAAGAGCCGGTATCTCGAGGCCGCGCCCGCGTTCCTGCAGATCCGGACGCCTTATTCGCCCAGCGTCGTCAACGAGATCCGGGAAATCCCCTACGCGCGCTGGGATGCTGATCGCCGCCTCTGGACTGTTCCATATCGTTCGCTCGATGAGCTCCGGCAACGATGGCCAGCGATCGAGGCGGCGGCAGAGCGGAATGAGCCGGAAGCACGCCGCGCAAGGCGCGAGGCGATCAAGGGGACAGAGGAAGACGAAGCGTCCAAGGCAAGAACAAGGGAGCGGCGGCGAAAACGCTATCCGGTCCCCGCCGAGGACGGGCCGCCGTTCGAGCGCGCGATTGGAACGCATGTCGGGGTGGTCTTCTTCATAGGCACGGACGGCGAATTGGCGGATCGGGCGACGGTTAGCGCCTTCTACTTTCCCGCAGCGAATAGCGAAGAATTTGTCTGGGCATCCTGGCGAACAGGCACATTGGAAGAATTGGTGACGACCTGGCCGGCACGCACGCCACCGGACCAAGACGAACTCAAGCGCGGCTGGTGGATGCCTGATCTGGAGGAGTTGCGGATTGCGCGGCGCGACGCCAAATCCAGGCGGCGGGCCAGCGAGCGCAAGCAGAAGGACAATTCTTCCGGTGGGAGAACAGCAGACCACCCTTGAGGCGTTTCGACGCCTGCCGCCGATCGGACCGCGCGACCTCGTCGGCCTATGGAAAGGACGCGGCATTCCGGCCGGTCATCCGTTCGACGGTGTGCTTGAAAATCTCGGCTGGTACGGCAAGCGGTTCAGGCCGGACATGCGGGCGGACGCCTTGCTGTTTCACGCAAGTGAGCAGCGCCTGGTCGCGATCGATCCGAAAAGGATACCGCTCCGCCTGGCGCTTCGTTTCCATGGGGTTGGCAGGACCCGCGTTGCCCGCAACCTGTTTTTCTATCTGCAGCGTCGACTTCGGGCGAGGGGGCCGGTCGCCTCCCTGAAGACAATCGTGTTTGGCGGTGTCGAGAGTGCGGCGATGGTCTATGACGACCAGCCGATCGTCGATCACCTTCGCCGGATGGACGAGGACAGGGTCATGGGAGCGATGACGATCAGCGGCGACGAGCGGATCTATTTCTTCGAACTCGATCGCGTCAATGAGCCTTGAAAACCGGACGGTCGGACATCATCTATCGGCCATCACCCGTTTTGATGACCGCTTTGTCGAGCAGCTTGGCTGCCGCACACGGTCGTCCGGGTCCGACAGGGCGCTCCCCGCAAGGGTCGAGCGCCCTGTCTTTTTAACCGGTCGGCTTGTCGCTCATGTCGAAGACCGTGGCATTGTCCTGAACCTCGCGCAGGCCCTTGTAGGATGCGTGTCGCAAATTGCCGTCATGTGTCCATCCACGAAATTCGATCTCTGCGATCAATGTCGGCTGGGCGAAGACCAGGTTCTTGCCCTTGAGCGGTACCGCCGGCCTAGTGGTCTTCAGCTTGTCGAGCGTGATGCGAAGGCCCTCGGCATCCTTTGTATTGAAGCCGGTGCCGACCGAGCCGACATAGATCCAGTCATGTCCCTTGCGGCCGGCAAGAAGTAGGCTGCCGATCCCACCGCGCGCAACCGTCGACTGCTCATAGCCGATGATCATGAAGCTTTCGCTCTGGACGCATTTGATCTTCAGCCAGTCGCCGGTGCGGCCGGAACGATAAGGCTGATCCCGGTGCTTGGCGATGATACCTTCGAGCCCGAGGGAGCAGGCATGTGCCAGAAGTGCCGTTCCATCGCCATGCACTTCCTCCGACAGCTGGATTGCGCCGGTGACGCCATCGAGAAAGTCCTCGAGCAGATGCCGGCGGACGGAGAGTTCGGTTCCTGTCAGGTCATGACCGTCGAAATACAAAAGATCGAAAGCGAAGAACACCGATTCCGTCGACGAACGCTTGCCGCCCCGTCCACCGAGCGAGCGCTGCAGCGCCCCGAAATCCGATCGACCCTCTTTGTCCAGGACCACCGCCTCCCCATCGAGGATGGCGGTGCCTACACCCAGCTTTCGGGCTGCCTCAGCGATCGCCGGAAAGCGATGCGTCCAATCATGGCCGCCGCGTGTGATGATCCGCACACCCTTTGGCTCGATGTGAATTGCCAAGCGGTAACCGTCCCACTTCACTTCGAACGCCCAACCCACGCCTTTGGGAGGGGCGGTCTTCAGAAGCGCAAGACATGGCTCCACGCGCGCGGGCATCGGATCAAACGGAAGATTGGGTTGCGCCGGATCGCGCGGCTTGGCTGGTTTGGACTTAAGAACCTGGTCGTCCTGAAGCAATGGTTTGGCTCGGCGGCTCATCTGCCCGCCCGCTTCTCGGCTGCGACCGATTTCTTTAGCGCGTCCATGATATTGACAACGTTGTTTGGTGGCGATGATAGCGCGGATTTGCCCTTGGCTTTGGCGGGCTGCTTCAACGCTTTCTTCTTGGCGGCGATAATGTCGAGAAGCCGCTCCTGGACCGGGTCAGCGACCATTTTCGGGCTCCAGTCCTTCGTCTGCTTTTTGATCAACTGCTGGACGAGCGGCATCATCTCAGGATCGGCCTCTTCGTCAGCGATCGCCTCGAAATAGCTATCCTCATCGCGGACCTCGTCCCCATAGCGCAGCGTCCAGAGAACGATACCTTTGCCGCGTGGCTCGATCATGACGGCGCGCCATAAACGGATCTGCGCAGGATAAATGTCATGGCGACGAGCGACATCACCAATGCGAACGCCGGGCTGATCCGTTTCCGCCAATATCTCCAGCTTCGCTTCCTTCGACCACCGCCGCCTACGCTCAACGCCGGAAATGCGAGCCATGCCAACCTCTCAGATCTGATATTAGTGTCAGCACCAATGCTGGTTCTAATGCCAGAACATCGCCTAACTGGCTCGTTCAGCAAAATCCGCTCACCGGACGCTCACGACATCGTCGCAGTCCACAAACAGTCAGATGACAGTTTGAAGCCCGAGTTCCACTACTCTGCCACTGGGAAGGCCGAAGTAATCGGTGGCGTTGCCTGCGTTCTGCGCGAGAACGATGAACAGCCGATCCTGCCAGAAGGGCATTCCGCCTTTCTTCGAAGGAAGGATGGTCCGGCGTGACAGGAAGAACGACGTCGACATGATGTCGAACTTCAGTCCGAGGTTCCGCACAAGCACCAAGGCGCGCGGAATGTTCGGCGTCTCCATGTATCCGAACGTAATCACCAGTCGGCTGAACAGAGGACTGAAACTCTCGAGAAAGATCTTCTCCTCGTCAGGTACGAACGGCTCCGTCGCGGTGACGACGCTGAGGATGACATTGTGCTCGTGGAGGACCTTGTAGTGCTTCAGGCTGTGCAGCAACGCTGTGGGCGCGCCTTCGACGTCGCTCGTCAGAAAGACGGCCGTTCCGGGCACAGTCGGAGGCGGCTTCTTGGCAAGCCTGTGGATGATCCCCTCGAGCGGAACTTCATCGGCACGCGTCCGGGCGGCCAACAGTCGGCGTCCCGCCATCCACGTCTGCATGATAAGGCCCATGGCGCATGCCACGGTGACCGGAACCCATCCTCCCTCAGGAAACTTGGCGATATTCGCGACGAAGAACCCGGCGTCAATGAGAAAGAGCGGGATGATGATGGCTGCAGTGGTCGCGGTCATCCATTTCCAGATGTGCTTCATCACGACGAAGAGTAGGACGCTGGTGATGAGCATCTCGCCCGTAACCGCGATACCGTATGCGGCAGAAAGTCCGCTCGAACTCCTGAAATACAGAACGAGTGCTACGACGAATACGAAAAGGAACGCGTTCACTTGCGGCATGAAGATCTGACCGGAGTGTGTTTCCGAGGTGTGCAGGATCTGGAGACGCGGTAGCAAGCTGAGGTGCATGGCCTGACGAACAAGGGAATATGCCCCCGAGATCACTGCTTGGCTCGCAATGACCGTGGCCGCGGTTGCCATACACACGATCGGCACCCGCGCCCATTCCGGATGCATGTCAAAAAAGGGATGTTGCGTCATATCCGGGTTCGCAAGCACGAACGCGCCCTGTCCGAAGTAGTTCAGAAGCAGGCAGGGGAAGACGAGAAAAAACCATGCCGTCACGATTGGCCGTCGGCCGAAATGGCCCAGGTCGACATAGAGCGCCTCCGCCCCCGTGACCGCAAGAAACACTGCTCCGAGGACAGCGATCGCGTGCCCGACATTGCTCGAGGCATATAGAATGCCATGAAGCGGGTTGATGGCGCTGAAGATTTCTAAGTCGTCGAGAATATGGATGCCGCCGCTTATTCCGAGAATCAGAAACCAGACTGCCATGATGGGGCCGAACACCGATGCAACCCCGCCTGTCCCGAAGCGCTGTACGAAGAACAGCATGGCAATGATGGTGACGGTGATCGGCACGATCCATCCGGAGAGGCCAGGGGCGACGACCTGGATCCCTTCGACGGCGGACAACACGGAGATTGCAGGCGTTATGATCGCGTCGCCGAGAAACAGGGAAGCGCCTGCGACGCCCAGAACGAGGATCCATGCTGGCTTCCCAACGAAACTCTGGTGTGCAAGCGTCATTAAGGAGAGCGTCCCGCCTTCGCCTCGATTGTCGGCCCTCAGAACGAACGTTACGTACTTCACGGTGACGACGATCGTCAGAGCCCATACAATCAGCGAAAGAATGCCAAGCACGTTCTCCCGGTGCGATCCCGATCCTGCTGTCGCATGCAGAGCCTCGCGAAACGCATAGAGCGGGCTGGTCCCGATATCGCCGTAAACGACACCAAGTGCTGCCAAAACCAAAGCGGGTAACCCGCTTCGTGTCTCAATCGCCAGTTCCGGGTCTTCGGATCGGAGTTGCGGATAGGTCACCGGGCAGTCCTGATGGGAGTGAGTAACTTTTCGAGGTTACGGTAATGATCTCGTTGAACGTTCGACAGTTCGATTGGTTCGAAGGGGTGAACCACACCGCTACTTGAGCCGTCATTGTCTCCGGCCGGCGCAGAATCTTGCTTGCCTTGCGGTCCAATGCCTACCAAATGCTCGGAGCGTTAGCTCGGGGCATATCGCAAGTGCAAGAACGTGAAAGCCGGTCGCCATGGTACCAATAAACTCGTGCTCCTTGGCGCTTCGCCCACCAAGGTTGCGCAATACCATACCACAGAGGTTCGCGCTATTGCACAGAACCTACGCCAGAATGTTTGATTTTCAGGTACTTAAGTCGGGTTGATCGCGTGACGCCGGTTCAACTCCCGCACGAGCAAGGATCAAAACAAGTTCACCTTCTAGCTCCGAAAAATTTTTGCTCCGTAGCTGCCCCTCAATCCGAACTTGGCGGTTGAATGACGCATACCTTTTTCGGGATCGGTAGCCATCTGCGATCAAGTGGCAGAATCAGTTAGGTTCTCAAAATCCTCAACGATATGGAGAGTCTGAACTTCAAATCTACTTAAGACGATCCTCGCTTTCAGAGCTCGTTGCCACGATATCGAATGGAGTTGACGCTTCAATTTGCTGAGGTATCCGTTCTAATCAGCAGAATAGGCGCCATACCTTCATCAACTGAGCTGGCAAAAGGTCTTAGGCTCAGAGCACCGAAACAACAGCCTTGGCGAGGTCGTCGAGCCGATCCTCTCTGAGGCCAGCGACGTTGAAGCGGGAATCGCTGACCATATAAATGCCGAACTCGTCCCGCAGCCGATCGACCTGCGTTTCGGTCAGGCCGAGCCGCGAGAACATGCCCCGGTGATCGGCAATAAAGTCGAAGCGAGAGGAGTTTGACTGGCGACGGAGCGCCTCGGCAAAACCCTTGCGCAGATTGAGCATGCGAAGCCGCATGGTATCGAGCTCGGACTTCCAGTCGGCGCGCAGCGCATCGTCCTCGAGGATAATGCGGACGGCGGCGGCGGCATGGTCCGGCGGCATGGAATAGAGCACGCGAGTGGTAGCGAGCGCCTGACTGCCGGCGATCTTTACGCTTTCTGCGTTCTTGCCCATCAGGATAACGGCCCCGACGCGGTCGCGGTAGACCGAAAAATTCTTCGAGCAAGAGGTGGCGACAGCCATTTCCGGCACCCTGCTTGCGAGTAGGCGAACGGCGGCGGCGTCTTCCTCCAAACCGTTGCCGAAGCCTTGATAGGCAAGATCGACGAAAGGGAAAAGATCACGTTCGACGAGAAGTTCCGCGACCCGACCCCACTGCTCGATCGTCAAATTGGCGCCGGTCGGGTTGTGGCAGCAGCCATGCAGTAGGATGATGTCGCCGGCCTTCGCCTGCTTCAATCCCTCGAGCATGGCATCGGCCCTCACCGTGCCGCTGACTGGATCGAAATAGGGATAGGTCGCGGTTTTGAAGCCTGCAGCCCTCAGGATCGGCACATGATTCACCCAGGTCGGATCGGAGAGCCAGACGGTGGCGTCAGGCCGGGCCTTTACAAGCAGGTCGGCGATCGTGCGGAGCGCGCCCGAGCCGCCCGCTGTCTGGCAGGCGAACATGCGCGAGAGATCGGCCTTCTCGCCAAAGACCAGCTTCAGCATGGCCTTGTTGAAACCTTCATCGCCTGCCATGCCGACATAGGTCTTGGTCGTCTGGCTTTCATAAAGGCGCTTCTCGGCGTCACGCACGGCCCGCATGATGACGGTCGCGCCCTGCGAATCCTTGTAGACGCCGACGCCGAGATCCATTTTCGTCGGCCGTGCGTCATTTTTGTACAGAACCGAGAGGCTGAGGATCTTGTCCGGCGGCGCGGCAGTGAGGGTTTCGAACATGGCTTTTCCTTTGAATTGAGGTCAAATGCGAGCTGCTTCAGCCGCCCCGCATTGACGGAGTCAATGTTCCAATTCGCTTCGCGATCCGGCGCGGATTGCGGCAAGCACCTGCTTTTGAAGGGTAACGAATTCCGACGTCGAAATCATGTCCTGGCTCCGTGGACGGGCGAGCCCGACGTGGAAGGTCGCGTTGATGCGTCCCGGATTGATACTCATCGCAACGATCCGGTCGGACAGATAGACGGCCTCTTCCACGTCGTGGGTGACGAAGAGAACGGTCAGCCGATGCTCTTCCCAGATCTGCGTAAGGAGTTCCTGCATCTGGTGTCGGGTCAACGCGTCAAGTGCGCCGAACGGCTCATCCATCAATAGCATTTTCGGGCGATAGGAAAGGGCACGTGCAATGGCGACGCGCTGCTTCATCCCGCCCGACAGTTGCGACGGAAATGCATCGGCGAACTTGGTGAGCTTCACCAGTTCAATGTGGTGACGGGCGACATCCCGGCACTCGGCTGTCGGTAGTCCGGCCGCCTGCAGGGCAAATTCCACATTCTGTTGTGCACTAAGCCACGGCAGCAGTGTGTAGGATTGGAAGACAACGCCGCGATCGAGCCCTGGGCCGACGATCGGCGCACCGTCCGTCAAAAGAACGCCATTGTCGAAGCCCTGAAGTCCAGCCACGATAGACAGCAGCGTACTCTTGCCGCAGCCGGATGCGCCGACCAGGGAGACGAACTCGTTGTCGGCGAGTTCCAGGTCGATACTGCTGAGGGCATGAACGCGGTTCTTCCTGCCACCATACCACTTGTCGAGCCCCTCAATCTTAAGTTTGGATTCGCTCATCTCAATGCCTCGAAGCGTAACGGAAGAAGACACGCTCGAGGGCCTTCATGCTCTGGTCTGTGATCAGACCGAGCAAGCCAAGGAGCAAGATGTAACCAATGATCGTCTGCGTCTGAAAATATCGCTGAGAGACGACGATGCGATAGCCGAGGCCGGATGTCGCCGCGACAAGTTCTGCCAGCACAAGCCAGGTCCAGGCCCAGCCAAGGCTGATGCGCAGCGTGTCCCAGATGCCGGGGAGAGCGGACGGCAGGACGATGCGGCGCAAGATCTTGGTCTCCGACATGCCGAGCGTGCGGCCTAGTCCGACGAAGTCGGTTGGCACACGCTTGACGCTGTCCATGACCATCAGGACCTGCTGGAAGAAGGTTCCGATAAAGATGATGACGAACTTTTGGATATCGCTTGTGCCGGCCCACAGAATGGTCAGCGGAACAAAGGCGACGACTGGCATATAGCGGACGAAGTCCACGAAGGGCTCGATGGCCGCTTCCCAGGTCTTGAAACAGCCGATCATGATCCCGATCGGGATCGCCAGGGCCGATGCAATAAGAAAACCGACGAGCATGCGATAGATGCTGATACCCGCATCGGTCCACAGCGTGCCATCCATCGCCAGTTCTACCATTTTTACCCACACCGCTCCAGGCGAGGGCAGGAAAATCGGTTTCACCCAGCCGGTGACGGTGGCAACCCACCACACGGCGAAGAGCAGGGCAAAAACAGCAACCGCAATCAGAAAAAACGACTGACCGCTGATCGGATCCCCGATCCGAAAGGCACCGGGTGGTCTACCGACGCCCGCGCGCGATTGCGCGCGGGGCCTTTCCTTCGGTGTCGACGACAATTCTGAGCTAGACATTACGGTCCCGTTGGTGGCCAGAGGTCACTTGTTCGCTGCATCGACAAACGATGTGTCGATCATGGCGTCGGCGGAAACGTCCTGGGTCACGAGGCCGGCTGTTTTGGCCGCCTTCAGAACGTCGGCGAAGGTCTTGGTCTTGAAGTCACCGGCAAAGGCCTTGGCCGCTTCAGCAGAGGTATAGTATTGGACGCCGTCGAAGGCCGTTTTCAGATCATCCGGGGAGGCGCCCACGGCCTTCGAGATGATGGTGCGGTCCTCCTCGGTATTGGCCTTGTAGTCGGCCAGAGCCGCATCCCAGGCCTTGATCATGGCGAGCACCTGCCCAGGCTTCTGCTTCAGCACCTCCTCGCGAACGACGAGGACGTCCGAGACAAGGCCCGGATCCTTGCCGGCTTCAAAAAGCAGCTTGATATTCTTGTCCTGGGCCAGCGCCGTTGAAATGTAAGGCTCGTAGGTGACAGCAACGGGAACACGGCCTGCAATCAATGCCGTTCCGGCATCAGCTGCGGGCATTGGCACACGGACGATATCGTTGATCGTCATGCCGTTGCTTGCAAGCGCGTAGTTCAGCAGGATGTCGCTTGTCGTGCCTTCCTCGAAGGCGATGTTCTTACCCTTGAGGTCAGCGACGCTCTTGATGTCGCTTCCGGCAAGGATTGCGTCCGCCTTCAGGCTGAAATCGAGAAGTGAGACGATCTTCACCGGCAGGCCGGCGGCGACCATGCCCATGGCGGTGTGCGTGGCGATATTGGCAGCGTCGAGCTGACCGCTGGCAAGTGCTGCGTTGATGTCTTTGTCTTCGCTGAAGTTGACAAGCTCGACATCCTCAAGGCCGGCTTTCTTGAACAGGTCCTTGCTGGCGGCGACGTGCCACTGACCGTAACCGAGCCATGGCTCGATGCCGATCTTGAAGGTGCCCGGCTCCGGCTTGGATGGGATTTGATCCTGAGCGCCGGCCTGTGCGATAGCGAGGACGCCAACAATCCCAAGCGCGATCGCTGCGCGGGAAAACTGCTTGCTGATGGATTTGTAGTTCATTGGGAACCCCTCTTTTGATGATTTCATGGATCACATAGCTCGCATTTTCTGAAACTATACGCCCAACCATGAAGGTCATGGTGGACGGATATCGTGTGTGGGTGGTTATCTCCTTTCACCGGCGTTAGTGGTCACTGTTTGAATATAAGGTGCGAGCCAGGTTCCTTTAGGTCGGCGATCGAGCTCACGCCCATCAAAACCAAGGTAATCGAGAACTCGCGACGCAATGTCTCGATCGCACGGTCGACGCCGGCCTGGCCTGGAGCTGCACGACCGTAAGCACAGGCTCACTGCCGTCGCGCTTCTTGGCTTTTTCCCGGATGGCTGCGGTCCGGCTGTTAGGCTGCCCCATAATTTCTCTCACTCCTGGAATGACGCGAAGATTTTCATTTTTTGGGCGGCAAGTATCTGCTGCCGAGCGAGTAGCGGCTGCCGACATAGGTGAAGGTATTGACCGTTGCGATCGCTTGCCCCGTCCATGTTTTTCGGTTGAGGACCAGGCAGCTGTCGCGCTCACGAATGTGCAGGAGGCGTGCATGTCTCTCAGTCGCCGGGATGGCGCTGATGAGATGCTCGACTTCGGTGAGCGGCGTGCTGTGCTGAAGGTAATCATAGGTGCCGATGGAGGTGAAATCCTGATCGAGATAGTTCTTTACCAGCTCTGTATTGACGTACCGCTCCTCAAGTTGAACAGGGACGGCATTTTCGTAGTGAACGACCAGCGAGTGATCAATGGGGCAAAGCTTCTTGAACTCGAACGCGTCCAATAGCATTTGATCCGGCCGCTCGATCCGCTCGAGCAGGATCACCTCCGCGCGGTGTTGGCTTCCACGCGCTTTGATCTCGGTGATGATGTTGCTGATCTCGATGAGGGTCGATTGCGCCTTGGGAGGCGACACGAATGTCCCGACGCCCTGGACCCTACGCAGATAGCCTTCGGCCGTCAGTTCACGAAGCGCGCGATGGACCGTCATGCGAGAAACGCCGAGCGAAGACGTCAACTCGTGCTCGGACGGAAGCTTCTCGTTCTGTGGCCAGTTGCCGTTTCCGATATTGTCGAGGACGAAGCCCTTGACCTTTTCGTAGAGCGGCAGCGCGGTGTTTGAAAGACCGGGCAATTTCTATCTCCGTCTCACGCCGAGGCGTGTGCTTGATCAATCTGCTATTCGAATGATCGTTTTTAATTTGGTTGAGCGACCATCGATCAGTCGGCGGTACGCATCAGCAACTTCGTCGAGTGAATCCAGGATCTCGCTAAATTGCAGAAGTGAGGACTGCAGCTTTGGCAACAGCGCAATGGCGTCGGCGAGTTCGCCTTCAAAGGCATGGCAGCCAACCAGAGAAATCTCGCGCTCGACGAGGACATTGGGATCCAGATCCAGCTTTTCGTGACTGATGCCAACGAGAGCGAAGGCGCCGCCCCCGTCCAGCAGTTCGATTCCTTGCGCGATGGCTTTTGTACTTCCCGTTGCATCCACCGCGTAACGCAGTCGCGCGTCGCCGAGCGCAGTCCTTGCTTGCGACTTATCCAGCGCGACCACCGATCCTCCGCAAATCGCGGCCACCATCTCGGCACGGCTGCCATTCAAATCCGCAAACAACAACTTCCCATCGTGGAGATGTGAAAGCAGCAAACCGCACAGACCGCCTATCGTCCCGCAGCCGACTAGGAGAATCGCCTCGCCTTGGGGTGGGTTAAGCCGTCGTATCGCATGAAGGGCGACGGCCAAAGGTTCGGCCATGGCCGCCGCTGCAGGATCAAGTGACGGCTCGTGCTTGAAAACCAGACGAGCGGGTAGTTGGGCCTGCTCCGCAAATCCTCCGTCGCATACCTCGCCGACGAAGCCGAGATGTTCGCAGATATTGGTGCGGCCTGATCTGCATGCTTCACATTGACCACAGTAAAAGCGGGAGTCAGCTGCGACGAGGTCACCGATCGCGAGACCTTCGACGTCCTCACCGATTGCGGAGACGCGACCGCAGAACTCGTGTCCAGCGGTGGATGGACGCCTGCTGATCCACTGGCCGGTTCTGTAGTTGTGAAGGTCAGAGCCGCAGATGCCCACGGCGCGAACATCGATCGTCACGTAACCTGCCGGGGGCGACAGAAGTCTGTCGACTTCTTCGACCCTGAGATCAAGCGCGTCGTAAAGGCGGACCGCCTTCATCCTATCAACCCCGCTTTGGCAGGTAGTTGTCGCGGACCGCCGAGACCGCATGCGCGTGAGATGAGAATCCTTCATACTCCGCAAGCGTATGAGCACGCTTCGCAAACTCGGGGTAGGCCGACGCTGTCACGTAGCCGATCGAACTGCGCTTCACAAAATCGGTCACCGATAGCGGGCCGAACGTGCGCGCCCAGCGGCTCGTTGGCAGCACGGCATTCGGACCGAGGCAGAAATTGGCGATGCTGACAGGCGTATGCGGACCCATGAGGATTTCCGCAGCCTCGGTGATGTGACCGAGATGGGCGAAGGGATCCTGCGACAGGATTTCGAGATGCTCGGGCGCGTAGGCGTTGACGAAGTCGTAGCTTTCCTCGATCGAGGAGGTGAGGATGATCCCACCGCATTTGCCCGAAAGGACAGCGCTCGAGAACTGAACCCTCTGTTCGGTCATACGTGCCCAATGCTCAGGCAGAGCGGCGAGGGCCTCCTCGGCCACGCGGCGGCTATGGGTCACGAGATAGGCGGAAGAGTCGGGACCATGCTCGGCCTCGATCAGGAGATCGAGCGCGGCAAGGCCGCCATGGACAGTGTCGTCCGCGAAAATGATCGCTTCCGAAGGGCCAGCAGGCAGGCCGGTGTCGATGATGCCTGACAGGCTCCGCTTGGCTGCGACCACCCAAGGGCTTCCCGGCCCAACGATCTTCAGTGCCGGCTTGATCGTTTCCGTCCCGTAGGCAACCGCTGCGACTGCCTGAGCGCCGCCTACCTTGTAGACAGTTTGCACGCCGGCCAGACGCGCTGCCACGAGTGTTGCGGCGTCCACGCTACCGTCCGGGGCAGGCGGAGTGACGATCGCAAGGTTCGGAACACCTGCCACGACGGCCGGGACGGAGGTCATCATCGTGACCGACGGAAACGAACCTTTGCCGCGCGGAACATAGAGGGCGGCGGACTTGATCGGGGTGAAACGGTCGCCGGCAAAGGCGCCTGGCTTGATCTCCTTCAGCCACATGGCTTCAGGCTTCTGCTCTTCATGAAAATGACGAATATTCTCGATGCCGAAGGTGATGGCCTCGATCACATCCTCGCTAACGAGTTTGAAGGCGGCGTCGAATTCTGCTTCCGTTGCCTTGATCGTTGCTTCTGTAATATTTGCCTTGTCGAGGTCACGGCCGAAGCGGGCCACGGCGCGGTCACCCTCGGTGCGAACGGCCTCAAGGATTGGTGCCACTTTCTCGATGAAACCGGAGATGTCTGTTTCGGACCGTCGCAAGAGCGCGGCCTTCTCATCCGGTCCAAGATTGGAATATTCATGAAAAGTGACTTCGGTCATTGCTCATATCCTTCTTGGCGCACAGAGGCGCACAGCCGCAGTCGTCCGCGCGCTGACGGCACGACGATCCAAGTTGCCCACAGGTCATGCGGGAACGCACCGCAAGTCGGTGGCCACCGGCGCAATACCCTGCAAGCTATTCGTGCGAGGACGCCGGATATGGCTATCCGGCAAATTCCCAGGAAGTCGAAGACTTCGTTCCCGTTTTTTATTGTCTAGAGTTGTCTATACATCTATAGACAATATGATCATTCGTGTGCTGTCAAGCGTCATCTTCCGTTTCTAGATCGACGCCAAATAACCGCCGTCGACAGGAATGCATTGGCCGGTAATGTACGCCGATGCGCCACTTGCGAGGAAGACGACGGCGCCGCCGATGTCGGAACCATCGCCGAACCGTTTTTGTGGGATCTTGTCCAGCATTTTGGCCGACCAGCCCTGGTTCTGATAAAAACCCTCGGTCATCGCTGTGCGGAAATAGCCCGGTGCCACTGCATTCACGCGGATGCCCAGCGGCGCCCATTCGGCCGAAAGCGCTCGGGTCATACCGAGCAGTCCCGACTTCGAGGAGCCATAGGGCACAGCGGTCGGGATGCCGATATAGGAGGTAAGTGAGCAAAGGTTTATGATGCTTCCGCCCCGAGGCTGTTTTGACATCCGCCGCGCTGCGCCTTGCGACCAGAAGAACGCGCCCTTGAGGTTGGTGCCGATGATCTTGTCCCAGATCTGTTCATCGACGTCGAGCGAGGGGGATACCTGTTCATAGCCGGCATTGTTGACAAGGATATCGACTTCGCCAGTGATGTTTTCGAACTTGCTTAGCGTTTCGTCGATGGACGAGATGTCTGTCACATCCTGGGCGCTCGTGATGCAGGTCCTGCCAAGGGCCTCGATCCTCCCTTTGGTTTCGCTTAGCGAATTTTGATCGCGCGCCGTAACGCAAACATCGGCACCCGCTTCGGCAAGCGCCAGCGCAATCCATTGGCCCAGGCCGCGGCTCGCACCGGTCACAACTGCCACTCTTCCTGCCAGATCGAACATCGTATTGGCCATGATGATCCCCTTGCTTTTGCAGGATAGAACCACCGTCCAACAATAATGTCTATACATGTATTGACAAAAAGAGGGATAGCGAAGCCGCAATGCCTGATGATTCCAGCCTGATAGGTCTTGGACATGTTGGACAACATTGCAGGCGGACGGCTGGCGATGCGGATCGGAGCCACGTTCAGCCAATCCTGCAACAACGCATGGAAGCGCGCCGAGCGTAACCTTTGCGGTGAATCAGCGGCAATTCGATGATATTGGGCAGGAATCGTTCGTCCATCAGCCGGACATAGACACCGGACACTGAAGCGAGATTGACCGTGCCTTTCGGGTCGGAAAGAACCCCGCGCCGGCCGGCTATCGGATCCAGCGTCAGCATCAGATTTGCAGCCAGGTGATCGCGTTGATCAAACACGATATGGCCGATGCCATTGGCCTGCGCAGCGGCAATGGCGCGCGCCACGGGCGCCTCGTCCGGGATACCCAGGATCAGGATCATGGGGCAAGGTCAAGCGTCATGACGTACTCAACTTGATGACCATTTGGGTAGGCGTATCTGACTGATGTCCGCTGAACACGCAGGGAAATCCCCGCGTTTGAGCATGGGGCAAAGGACTTCCCTTCTTGTCCTGCATGTGCTGTCAGAACAGCTCCAGACTACGCCAGTCTGCTGGGATCCAAAGTCTCAAAGAAATCTAGGGGCGGTTCAGAAGACTGCGCATGCGCAGCGAAGCTGTCGAGAACCCTACCCGTCGTCAACGGTGCGTTCTGCAATGGCAGATCGACGTCGGAGCGATGGAGGCCGCAGCGACGGCCGAAAATGCCGAGGCCGCCGCCGCAGCGGCGACCTGGCCGTAGACAGAACGACACACAGAACCCAGGGGTTCGAGGCGGCGCCGTGTGTAATCCTGGCCGCAGGGTGTTTCCGGGTTAACGCAAAAACAACTCCTTGGCCCGGACATCGATCTTCTTGCAAGCGTCCTCGAATGGATCGAACATCGGCGTTAAAGGAGAAGCTCCCATCAGAAGAAGAGCTTTAAGATGCTGCCAGCCGCCTTCCTCGCCAAGGACGGTCGCATAGGATGTCATTTCCTCGCGCGCCTCACCGGCGTATAACCGTTCGTATTCCGCGAAGTTCGAGAAGTTTTCGCGATTGCTGTCCGAGGGATGGAAGGTCTCCGCCGCAGCGCCTTCAGCAAGGATCACTTCGTGGGTCGCTAGCAGGACGGCGTAATACTCGATCGTCATATCGTCAGGGGGTGCGATGGGAGCAATCGTCGTACCATTCACGAGATCCTTCACGCGGATCAAAACGCCGTTCAAAAATAGCGCATGGCCGGGCGACAGGTAGAGATCGGCATGGGGAGTGCAACTATCCAGCGCATGCCGCGCCACTCGGATCGGCACGACGCTTTCATGCCAGCTCGCACCGCTCTTCTTGAACACTTGGCGACCCACCCATTTGGTCGGGCGGGCGTCTCCGCCTGCAAGCGCGACGCGATCGCCAATCCGAAGATCCTCGACCCGCTTTTCACCGCAATCCGTGAGGATAGCTGTCCCCCGCAGAAAGCACTGCGCACCGCCGCCACCGCCGGAGTTTCCCTGCCCGTTGCCGGGGCCGCCCCCGTTACGCCATCCCAAATGCAGGCCCGCCGCGCGTGCTGGCGACAACGAAGCCGCCAGGGCAACGGCCGTCACGCTCGCCAAACGAGCACCGGCAGCGGCGGCCACCCCGAGAAAACGCCGGCGCGCGGTATTGCGAGGCAGATTGGGATCGTTCGAGTAAGACATCCTGACACTCCTTTGAAAAAGGAACGGGAGCCCTAATAGACCGTGGGATGAGATCCCGAACACAAGGCTTACTGCTGTATTCACTCAGACAGACGCGTGAATTCTAGACTGTCCCCGGCGCGATGCCAGATGAACCTAAGTCGTATACCTCATTGGTCTATCTGCCGGAATTGCCTTAGCGCGAGCGCGGTCTTTTTCAATTTTAACAAGACGGCAACAATCACCATTAGTGGAAAACGAACGACGTAGTCGTTACTGCTCAGCACATTCGGGCGGGCTCCGCCATGCCTGTGAAGCGTCGGGGGGCTCGACTTTCCGGTTCGCTGCATCCTTTTCGGGATAAGTGCGTTATCGAGTGGCAATGCTGCGCAATGGCCCCGAGGCGTCTGCCATGAAACCTTCAAGCACAATGGCACTTCTTATTCTATCGATGGCTTTTGTCGGCCTGCTTACCACGGCGCGCAGTGAGGTAAATGGCCCCATGCAAACGGTTGCAGACGATCGTGGAAGGGGTAGAGACGCGAGGGTTCCAGAGGCCATTCCAATGAAAGGCCTCCGCGACGTCTTTTGGCGCGTGGTTCATGAGGTTCTTGATGACCGCGTGACACTCATCGCAGCCGGCGTAACATTCTATCTCCTTCTGGCACTCTTCCCCGCACTTGCCGCTCTTGTTGCCATCTATGGTCTGATTGCAGATCCGGCGACGATGGCCGAGCATTTGCGCGAGCTTTCAGCCTTGCTGCCGCCTGGCGCCTTCGATCTCATCGCCGAACGGATCAAAACCCTCGTTGAAGCAAAAACCAGCACGTTGGGGCTGACATTCTTTGTGGGCCTGGCAATCGCGGTATGGAGCACTCATAGCGCCACGCTTGCCATTTTCGACGCGATGAATATCGCTTACGAGGAAACGGAAAAACGGGGCCCGATCAGGCTCAACACTCTTGGTCTCTCTTTCACGCTTTGCGCAATGCTGGCTGCGACCTTGATGATTGGACTGGTGGCGGTGATGCCCGTCTTGTTGTCTTACCTGTGGCTCGATCAATTCAAGGAAAACCTGGCGCTTTTACTACGCTGGCCTTTCCTCCTCCTGATTGCAGCGATCGCAACAACAGCCGTCTATCGGTTCGGACCAAGTCGCGAACCGGCAAAACTCCGGTGGATGACCTGGGGCGCTGTTCTCGTTACGGTGGCATGGTTTTTAATGTCAGTCTGCTTCTCATTCTATCTCGACCATTTCGCCAACTACAACGCAACCTATGGCACTTTGGGGGCGTTGATGGGCTTCCTTGTCTGGACCTGGCTGTCGCTTGTCATATTGATCGTAGGCGGCGAATTGAATGCAGAGCTGGAGCACCAAACCGCAAGGGATACGACGACCGGCGCCCCCTTGCCCATGGGAGCCCGCGGGGCCTACGTTGCAGATACACTGGGCAAGGCGGCCGATGAGTGAGTTGTCTGATCCGGGCGCGACAAGACTGAAACAGCCAGCTCCCCCACGACATCGAGAAATCGTGGCCATTGCCGGAAACCTTCGGCAATGCGGGCGGTCTTGTCATCCGCATAGGGGATTATCACAAAGTTCGCTATCGTCACCGCGCTGACAATAGTGATCGTTGCGAGGGCTCAATACGCGCCGTGATGAAGTTCACGCAGCCCATGGCCTGCGCCCGCGTAGATCATAGATATGCCGGAACCGAGGACACGGGCGGCGAAGTCTTGCGTCATGCCGTCTTCGTCCCGCAATAACGGCGGAGCGTATCTCGACATTTGTCGTTCCATTCAGCCCATCCGGGTGGAAAACCACCGACTTGATAGCCACCTGGTCCTCCGTCCCACAGCTCGCCTACGAGTTTGCGGGGCCGGGGCAAGCGTCTTTATCTTCCGGCCGGATCCCGCCCTCGAAGAGGCATCGTGACGCAGGCTCCGGTGTCTAGATCATGATCTCGCCGCCGGTCACCGGGATAACGGCGCCCGTCATATAACTGCCAAGCTCACAGGCGAGCAGGACGAAAGCGCCCGCCAGTTCCGCTGGCTGTCCGGCGCGACCGATCAAGGTCTGTTCACCGAACCTCGCAACCTTATCAGCGGGCATTGTCGACGGGATGAGCGGCGTCCAGATCGGGCCGGGTGCTACGGCGTTAACACGGATTCCTTTGTCAGCGAGCATTTCGGCGAGACCTGCCGTGAAGTTCGAGATTGCTCCCTTCGTCGACGCATATGGCAGGAGATAGGGAGAGGGTTGTCGCGACTGGATGGATGTCGTGTTGATTATCGTGCTCCCGGGCTTCATGTGCGCAACCGCCGCCTTTGCAAGATAAAAGGGAGCATAGATATTGGTGCGGAATGTTTCGTCCCATTCCTCGGCTGTTATGTCGGCGATGTCGGCATAGGTGCGCTGGAATGCAGCATTGTTCACTAGAATATCTATCTTTCCAAACTCTTTGACAGCCCGTTCAACCAGCGCCTCGCAGTGGTCTACGGACTTGATGTCCCCGGGCAATAATATCGCTTTGCGTCCTGTCTTTTCCACCCACAGACCCGTATCACGTGCATCGTCATCTTCATTCAGGTAAGACACGACGATATCAGCACCCTCCCTGGCAAAAGCGATCGCTACCGCCTTTCCGATGCCTGAATCGGCGCCGGTGATGAGGGCAACCTTTCCGTCGAGCTTGCCGCTGCCTTGGTAACTGTGTTCCCCATGGTCGGGGACGGGATTCATCATGTTTTCAGCGCCAGGTGGTTCCTGACGCTGCGAGGGGTATGGGGGCTCAGGCCGGCGTGCATCGCTGGGCATTTTATCACTCCGCGTCAATCGCTACTGGCGTCTAACCTTTCCGGGAGGGAAGAGTTCCCGGGTTGCTTGAAACGTCGTTTGTTTGAGAAGGCGTGGAAGAAGCGCTTTCCACGGATGAATTCTCGACTTTGCGTGGGCGACGGGCTTCCACGTCGACCGTCACTCTTCAAAAGAACGGTGCAACCAACGAACGGTTCTGGAACATCCGGCGTCGATCAAGGTTTTGCCCAATCATTGCAAGCGACAGTCTCAAGTCTCATCCAGAATTGATGCCTAGGTTGGTGGCCGACTTATGCGGTTTCGCATATCTGAGTAAAAGATGGGATACGCCGCTTATCAGCCCAACACGATCGAGCGCAGCGCTATCACGGCCACGGCAGTGCGTGTCTTGTCGGTAATCTCCATGCTGCGTCCGTCGGCCGACCGACAACTTCTGATTTCCGATGCAAGAAGCTCGCGTGCAGCGCCGTTCGCTTCCGAAATCGCACTATTGAGATCCGAAAGTAGAGTGCCATCGGGATCCTTGATAAGTTCGCCGCCCTCTCGGATGTTGAAGAAAAATCGTTTCATAGTCCTAGCTTCCTGGCAGCGATGCCGGCTCCTTCATTGCGCTTGATCGCACGCGCTGAAGAGACGAAGCCACGGCCTTGGAATGACATGCGCACTGCTGGAAACTCTAGGCCACGACAGCACCTTACGGTGTATTCGATGACGTCGGGACCAAACCGAGTCGCGACCTCTTGGGTATCGGTGAAAGTTGACGCGAGTGGGCATCCGTGGGGCTGAGTGCTTTGCGAACTTCGTCTTCATCCCACCCGGCACTGACTGCGGATGCAACGAGCTTCCCAATCTTTTCGGCTCAGACGCACGTGATATCTCGTCCAGAAACCGCTTTGCGGGTAGGAGACACTGGATGAGATTTGCTTCTCGCGCGCGAACATCGTCACAGTACTTCGGCGATGCCCCATGAGGCATCTTTGGTTCCTGTTTATGCAAAGCTTCGAGGGAAGCTCGGCCGCATACGTCAACGGCCGAGCTGACCGTAACTAGGCTGCCTTTGCGTTGGCTGCTGCAACGGCGAGCTGTGTCAGTTTCTTGTCGGTCGCTTCTTCCTCGGCAAGGCTCTGCTTCAGCAACGGGATTGCATCCCTCAGACCGAGCTGATTGGCCCAGGCGATAAGCGTGCCATAGCGGGCGATTTCGTAGTGCTCGACGGCCTGCGCCGAGGAAATCAGGCCGGCATCCAATGCTGGAGACCCCTTGAATTCTTCAATGATCTCCTCACCCTCTGAGATGATACCTTGTATCGCCTCGCAAGTCTTGCCACGGGCGGGCTTGCCAATAATCGCAAATACCTGCTCAAGCCGCTCGATTTGCCCCTGGGTCTCGTCGCGATGTTGGAGAAACCCAGCTTTGCCTTCTTGCGCCTGAGCAGCGCGGGCCATTTTCGGTAGCGTCTTCAGGATCTGCTTTTCCGCGTAGTAGATATCCTTGAGGGTGTCGAGGAAGAGATCGTCCAGTGTCTTTTGAGTAGCCATTGTGTCCTCCGTGATCACGGGTGTGCACTGCCCAAACTCAAAGCTCGCTCGGATGTTCCCGAAAGGAACCATGATGCCGCCTCGGTGTTTCGTGACCATGACCAATATGCATTCCAAAAATGCGATAGACGCGGTGGTTGCGGAAGCCAAGCTTTCCACTGGCGTCGTTTACCTTTCCAGCCTCGAGGCGGGGATTACGCGCAGGCGCGGAAAGAAAGGCTTTCTCTACTACGCCCCGGATGGACGGCGCCTGACGAACAAAGAAGAGATCACCCGGTTGAACAGCCTGGCGATTCCACCAGCCTATCGCGATGTCATCATCTCGGCCGATGCTCGATCGCATCTGCAGGCGGTCGGTATCGATACGCGAGGACGCAAACAGTACCGATATGATCCTGAGTGGCAGGCCGAGCGCGAACGGGCCAAATTTGACAGGCTGGCCGACTTTGGTATGCGGCTTCCCGATATTCGCGAGCGCGTGGATAGAGACCTGCGCGCGCGGGGGCTGACCCTTGACAAGGCACTCGCAACGGTCGTGTGGATGCTCGACAATCTCTATATCCGCATCGGAAATGCCGGTTACGCTGAGGCAAACAAGTCCTACGGATTGACGACCCTGCGCAATCGGCATGTGAAGATCGATGGTGCGACCGTAAGATTTCGCTTCAAGCGCAAATCAGGCAAAGAGCGGAACCTTACCCATTCGGACCGCCGGATCACCAACGTCATACGTAGACTGCAGGAGCTTCCCGGTCAGCAGTTGTTCAAGTACCTGTGCGATGGTGATTGCCGGCAGATCTCCTCCCAGGACGCCAACGCCTACATTCGAGGGGTCGCGGGTGACGAATTCACGTCTCGCCAATTTCGAACCTGGGGGGCCACCTGCCTGGCAGTCGCGGCGTTGGCGCCGCTCGATACTGCAAGCTCAGAGCGAGCAGTTGTTTCGCAAATGAACGAGGCGATCGATCTAGTCGCAGCCAAGCTGGTCAACACCAGGGCCGTCTGCAGGTCCTCCTATATCCATCCTGCCGTATTCAGGGATTTTCGCGCTGGCCGACTGGGTGACGTACCCAGACGTAAAACGACCCGTCAGCGGCTGTTGAGGTGGCTGGACGAGGAGGAAAGCGCTGTCTTGCGTTGGCTCAAGTCACAGCGGGGCGAATAGGCATGCGCGTGGAGCGGTGGACTCATCTTTGTATTGATATGCAGCGCATGTTTGCAGAAGACACACCCTGGCAGGTGCCCTGGATGAAGGATGTCTCCCCCGAAGTGGTCGAGGTTGCATCCCGCTTTCCCCAGCGCACGATTTTCACAAGATTCATTCCACCACCAAATGCTGGAACAATGCCTGGCATGTGGAAGGCCTACTACGAGAAGTGGTGGATGATGACCACAGATCTACTATCGCCTGAAATGATTGGCCTTGTTTCCTCCTTGCATGCTCTCGTTCCTCCGGCTCGCATATTCGACAAGTGCTTCTATTCTCCCTGGGTCGACGGCCGCCTTCACACCGCGCTTAGCGGCGAGGAAGTGGGAACCATTGTACTGAGTGGCGGCGAGACGGATATATGCGTCCTTGCTGCGGCCCTTGGCGCGATCGACCTTGGCTATCGTGTGATCTTGCTGAAGGATGCCGTTTGCAGCAGCGCCGACGACACGCATGATGCTTCCCTGCAATTGCTGGGAGATCGCTTCTCGGTACAGGTCGAGATCATGCGAACTGAAGATTGGTTGATCGACGCGGCGGATCCAGACCTGCGCTGAATTTTCCGAGTATCCAAATTAAACAACCGCTTTGCAGCGACTTCACGGCCGACGAATTCCACAGCAGCAACGAGCTAGCAATCTGTGCTGATGTTCCGGTAGGGGGCACTCACAGGTTGCACCAGCTATTCACATGGACGAAACCACGCAAGTCTCGCGCGCCTGCGGTGGGAGACTGAGAAAGCGTGCCTTGCGGGACTTTTCTCCATTGCGCGTAACGGAGATTGAAGGTCAATATCGGGTGGCGACCAGGTCTTCCTCCTCGTCGCGCTGCTTGCCTCCCAACGCCGCGGCAGCAGAGGAAATGAAGGCGCCGATTAATAGGGACAGGGCGCCAACGAGCGCAGTGGTGGCGGCAGCCTTCCGCGTCTTGTCCAGGGCATCTTGAGTGGCGACCTTTGCATCCTCGATCTGCTTGAGAACCGCGTCGACCCTAGCACGGGCATCCGTTTCAGAAAGATTGGTGCGTGCTGCGACGATGCTGGCGATATAGGTTTTGTCGTTATCTGGTACCTCGCCCCTTGCCGCTCCTTGCAGCAAAATTCTTGCGATCTCCGTGCTTGCCGCTCCATCCTCTTCATGCGCCCGCTGGGTAACCTGTTGAGGGCGAAGTAACGCGTCGGTGAAATAGGACGTCGAAAGGTCGGGCCCCTCACGCGAAACGGCGCTCGCGGCGCCCCCTGCGATGCCTGTCGTATTGGCAGCAGTGCCGACGGCGCTCGCCCCTGCTCCGGCGAGAGACGTCAAGGACGACGCCAGAAACCCTGCCACAAACAGCGTTGCCAGAGCCCAGCTGAGAAAGCCGTGGGCGGTATCGCGAAAGAAAACCTCGTCGGTATGTGCAGCAGCCCACTTCGTTCGAAGCCGCCCCGTAAGATATCCTCCGAGGGCGGAAGACAGCCATTGAACAACAACGAGCCAGATCGCTGCGGACACACCGACCGTTGCGGCCGAGCTGCTTTCGCCAGACCAGGGAGACACCATCGTCAGGCCCATTCCGGAGCCCACCAAAAGGAGAATGAGTGTGATTCCTGTCGCAGCAACGGCGCCGCCGATGATCGGACCCCAGGCGAGCGCAGACGTGGAAGATTCGACCGGCAGAACGTCCGTTACTTTACTTTCGCTTAGAGACATTCTGGCCTCCTAGCGCATGAAGAGGACGAGCAGGATAACGATCGGCAGGGGGATGCCGAGAAGCCAGAGTAAAATACCTCGACCCATCTGAACAACCTTCCATAAGAGACTTTCGCACCTTCCGAACGCTGCGCCCCAAACTTTGTTCCCTTTGCCCGTTACCTCGCGGCCGCTCGGCAAGGGCGAGATGCTTTGCGCTTGAGCGTCCGCAACTGGGTGACAAGACCACGGTTGATTTGGATGCCGTCCCCACTACGACCGAAGGAAAGGCGAGGGGGCTTTGTCTTGCCGACTGTGCGGCGGCCGGACATGTGCTGCTAGCTCGGCCGTGCGCTCTAGTGAGCCGCCGCGGAGTTCAATGATCGTGCAATGGTCGCCTCCGCCGCCACTATACGGGCGGTTGGCGAGCTTTTTCCCTGGAACCCGCCCAATGCGTTCGAGTCAGGGCCGGCGCATGAGGCTGGTGGCTTGTCCATTTTCTGCGGCGAGATCCTTCCGCTGTGTCTTGTAAGCGGTGAAATTGGCGCCTCGAGTTAGATTGTCGTGCTGGCATCGGAGGCTTCGGCGGACGAAGCCGACGCGAGCATGGTTACGGGGACCGCCGAAACGAACAATGAAGAATGCGCGTTGATGATCCGGCCGGACTCAAGCTTCACGACGCCTGACCAATCCGCTGAGGAAGCGCTGAAGATCCTTTCTGTGAACTGCAATTTCGACCTCGTGATCACGGATCATGCGATGCCAAAAACGACCGGCCAGCTGGCCGGCATGATTGAGCAGACGCCTCCTGGTCGTTCTGGCAACGGGCTATGCAAATCTTCCACAAGGCGCGGATCGTACACTCGCGCGATTACCAAAGCCCTATTCACAGGCACAGTTGGTCGGGGCGGTTTGAAAAGCCGTCGAGCCATAGGGAGGCGGGGCGTTCCCCCATGCAGGAGAGGTTTCCAGCTTTGTCATCGTTAGTTTAGCGACCACGTGAGCTTCGCTCGGATGAAATGCAACGACAATACACTTAGAAACACCGCGAGGAGCCCGTGTTGCAAGCTCAACCCGCTGGCGCCGCCGGCCATGAAGGCATCGTATCTCATGCTTCGAACGGGGTGCGCAGACGCAAATAAACCTATCCTGAGCGAGCACCGATACTGGAGTAGATGATACCCGCACTTGTGATCTAGCAAAAACCCATTCCTCATTCCGTGTTCGACAGCGTACACACCGCGCAGGCGCTGTTGCGATGAGGTCGGGCCGCCCGAGCTAGCCGATTTCCGGGCACCCTTGGGAGTTGCCAAAGACGATTCTGTCCGGCCCGGTTCGGGTGAAACCTTCAACGACAACGCTTCTCGACGTTACCCTAGCAATCTCAGGCCTCCTAAATCCTGCGTCCCGTGCAAGCTCGAGAGCGTCGTCGGGATTGCAGCGGTCTCTTGCGCGCCGCTCCCGGTTTCGATCATAAATTCCAACTCCACCTGGGCCGACTCGAAACTCCAGGTCTTGCGCGTATAGCGCCGGGGATGGCCAAGTGACGATTGTGGTAACGAGCGCTCCAGCCAATAGGGTTCTGGTCAAGCTCATAGCAAATCCTCCGAACTTCGGTTTGTGTCTGAGCAACAGATCAGCGACCAAGTTGTTCCAGCATCGATGCTCGGACAAAGATACCGCAAGCTTTTCAAGATTGTGATCTCGGCGACGGCGCACTTCATGGCCCGCACCAGATGCGAGCTCCGTCGAAGCCTATAGCGGCAGCATTACAATTTGGAAATATGAGGGCGGCGTGTGAAAACCATTGGGGGCAAGGTGAAATCTGGGTGGCGGAATTGCCATATGATCAGATCGTACCTTAAACGCAAGAAAACTGGTAAAGTGGTATGTAAAAGCGTGAAGGCCTGAGATGCACGCTCCGAAGTACCTTGCGGATAGCGTTCTCAGACTGCATTCCTCCAAACTCTGGTCGCCGTTGGCCTTGTGGGGGATGGATCTTCCGCTATTGCCAACGGTCTTGCCCTTGATCGAAATCGAAAAATGCTGTTCGCCCAGTCGATCAAGAACATCACCAGCGTCCGTCCCATCACTATCTACGTGCGGATCTCATAGAGCTTTGCGGCAACATCACACTCGACAAGGTGCTTAAGCGCCTTGAATGCGAGCACTTTCCCCATGGAAGTGACTATGGAAAGCTCGCAATTCGAAGGCACCGTCAGGTAAGAGTGATGCGAGTTCCGGTTTGGTCAAATGAGCGGCTGCGATCACATAGTCGCCCGCGTCAGACCGTCGGCTTTTTACCGCGTCGCTCCGAACACAAAGGCAATCGCGGCGACGACGGCAACCGCGGTAATCGGCCTGTCACGAACGGTTTCCTTAAGATCCTCAAGCAAACTGCCGGCTCGTGCCTTCGCTACTCCAACTGAGTCCGATGCCACGCCGGAAACGGACTTCGCCAGCCGATTTGTGTCGAGCCGCAGCGAACGAATATTCTCGCCTATTGAACCTGAGTGGCGCGGATCGCCATTATTGCTTTCCATCGTGTAGGGGTCGGCCTCCAATTTCACGCGTGCAGCGCCTTTCGCGTCCGTCCTTCCGGTAGAAACGGCTGTGTGGGTAGCCGAAACGGGGTCAGAAGCGGGAAAAGTGTCTTCCAATCCCCGTTCGAGCCCTCCTTGGCGCGCGCGATGTCTTTTCTCGGATTGTTCTTTCTGCATGGATTTAACTGCTGGGGAATCCTTGGGGTCAGGCATTGGTGATCTCCACTATCCAGTGCCTTATGAAAGCTCCAGGATAAGCAGAAGTTCCCGCCGGTGGACGATTTCGTCAGCTCGTCAAACGCGCTGTGCACAGTCGTTCTTGGAAACTTGGAATAGTCTAGCCGATGTCTGAGGCGCATTCACGACGTCAGGGCACCCTGAATATGAAGAGCGCCGTAGCAATCCAAAACAGCGCGCATATTTCCATCGCAATCAGCATCCCGATGAGCGGTCGCTCATCCTGCACTCCCCTATGTGCACACGAGCGCCGAAACACATTGTTTTTCCGATTATTTCAGGAGGCACGCATAAGAGTGCCGCAGAACTTTGCTGGCTTGGACGCAAGCAGCTTTGTAGCCGGCAAACGGCCCGGATGTCTGAGCGGGGCCTGCAGATCATCAACACCCGATCTTGTGGACATGACCGGATTTCCCCATTTCACAGGAAACCTCGAAGTGGAGCCTCGAGATGGATCCCTTGGCGACCAAACTATCCTCCAATCCAGGCGGACGCGTTCTGCGCCCTCGGGGTCTCCGTGGACGATCACCGAGACCTCGTCGTTACCCTTGGCGTTCGACGCAGTAAACTTCTTCTTCCACTCGCAGCTCACCCCGGCCGCTGAAACCTCCGAAATCGGATAGCCTCGCTCGGTGATCTGAAGCACGGCGTCACGCTTGAAATCGTCGCTGAAATGGGCTTTGCCCATAAAGGCCTCCTTGCCTCAGTTTTAGGGAAGAAGGTGTCTACAAATCTGGGTTTTTAACGATCGCATCGATCGCGCATCACTCGAAACGGGGGGCTGGAACCTCAAAGAGGAATACGGGCAAACCTCAAGGCTTGCGGCGCGAGCGCTCCAGCTCTTCCTCTACCGGCTGCTCCCATCCGAAGACACTGCGACCACCCCATTCGTGCGACAGCAAGAATTCACCGCCGACAATTTCCTTCAGATCGGGGCCCGTGGCGTAGCGTTCCAATTGCCGCGACTGATCGTCGAGTCGCCTCAAAGCCTGTAGCTGCTCCTCGCGGCCAAGCCTTGCCCGGCCAACTGCCGATTTCATCACCCTGATCGTTTCGTCATAGACTTTGACCGGCACCGGGAAGGGATGACGATCTTTTCCGCCATGGGCAAGCGAGAAGCGGGCGGGGTCCGAGAAGCGGCAAGGCGTGCCATGAACAACCTCGGCCACCAATGCCAGGGCATTCACCGTCCGCGCGCCGATTCCCGGAATCAGAAGAAGGTCCTCAAAATCCTTTGGACCACGATCGGCCGCTGCCGCGAGCGTGCCATGCAGGCGTTTCATGTTGACGTCCTGCTCACGCACGTCGTGATGGGCTGGCATGATCAGATGCGGCAGCAGGGGCTGCTCGGCGGCGTCTTTCCTTTCCCGCACCGGTTCAAGCGCAATGACCTCGCGCAGGATCTTGTCCGGCCCCAACACGCCCAGCAAGTCGAGCTGGCTTCTCCTCGAGTTTGCCGCTCGGTGGTCAGTGAGATTGACAATATCCCCCTGTCCGCGTCCCTCGATTGCCGCATGCGGAGAATCCACGAAGCTTTTAAGCCCCTCCGAATGCCAGTGATAACGTCGCGCCTGCCTTTTGTCGCCGTTCATGCCTTGCTGGACGACGACCCACTTACCGTCGTCGGTGACGATGAAGCCATGGAGGTAAAGATCAAAACCGTCCTGGACTGCGGCACTATCAACCTTGGCGACCAGCCTGCTGGTTCGCGCAAGGGCGGCGCCATCAAGGCCGACGCGGTTGCCGATGGCCATCAACTCGTCCGGTGTCTGCCTAGAATGTCTGCCGCGGCCGCCGCAGACATGAATGCCAAGGTCACCCGCCATCGGATTGAGGCCCCGTTTCAAGGCTCCAATGACACTCGTGGTAATGCCGGACGAATGCCAATCCATGCCCATGACCGCCCCGAAAGACTGGAACCAGAACGGGTGTGCCATGCGGCTCAATAACTCGTCGCGGCCGTAGTGAATGACGATTGCCTCGGTGATGACGGCACCAAGCCTTGTCATGCGCTCGCCGAGCCACCGTGGGACTCGGCCACCATGAAGGGGAAGATCTGCGCTGCCGGCTCGTTGAACCATGCAAAGCTTATAAGGCGGTTCGAGACGCCGCGACAATAAAAAGTTCTGAAACGCGTCACTCAGGGGGTAGGCGAGGGTCGGGTTTTGCGGGCGCTCGGTCTGTCTTGTCGCACTGCTTTCATCTTACAGGTTGGCCAGTGAGGGCCGGTTGCCGTGAATCGATTTTTCCATCAGACCTTCATAAGCAGACCACAAGGAGGGCAGGAATTGTTCAGGGTGATTGCGGGCGGGCGTCAGATACAGAAAGAACAGGGTGTTGGAGGGCCGTCCAAGATTGTTCGGGAGGGTGAGAGGCGTCTTCGCATAGCAGGCATTGAGCGATACGAAGCGCGAGAGCGCATCGCCGGGTTCGCCATGCCTATGTCGCTCAAGCACTACAAGGTGCAGATTGAATACGCGATCGCCGTCTTGTCACAACTTGATCCGATTCCGCCCGATTACATGTCAGACGGCTACTGGCCCTCGTATGAGAATGCCGGCCGGCGACTTGAACCGGTCACCGAAAGTATGGTGGAATGAGCCACGCGAGTACTGATAATACTCGTCGGGTCTAATGTGCGGATCGCTTCGAAGCGCATTGCAGTTTCAAGCATTGATCCGTCCTGCGGGGCAGCCTCATCCGACGCGAAGGTTCACCAGCAGTGGCAGGTGATCTGAGGCTCGGCGTGCAAGTAGATCGAATACAATTGACGAAGACGTTACCCGGATTTCCCGCGATACGAAGACATGGTCGATACGCAACAGGGGATATCGGGAAGGAAATGTTGGTCGTGGCTTTGTCGCTGTCAACAACTGGGCATCTCGAAAGTGCGTTGACAGACGTTTGTAGGCGACCGACGAGGGCGTAGCGTTTAGATCCCCGCAGACGATTGACGGCAAGGCAGAAAACGCGGCATGTCCGATCCAGTCGTCGCCAAGCAGTGCTGCGACTTGCCGGGCGCGGTCGCGGTTGCGAAGCCCGAGGTGCGTGTTGAGCACATTGAGCGTTTCCCCGTGAATATCGACTTGCACCCAGATTGCGCCGCGTGTTTCGCCCATCGAGGGAAGGGATCCTGCCTTCACCAGACGCGTGGGCAGTGCTGTTAGAATGGCGTCACCATAGCGTTCTTCCTCGATATGCAGTGCCGGGTGAAAGTGCGCGTTCATTTTGAGCAGCATCGCAATAGTCGCCACCTGGTCGATACCGCCGGTTCTTTTTCGGCCAACGTCCAGCTCCTGAAGCGCAATGATGTCTGCCTGAGATCGAGCGATGACGTCCGCAATCCGGTTCGGGTCAATCTTGCGGTCCGTCCCGATACAGCTGTGAACATTATAGGTGAGGATCTTGATCTCGCGTTGGTCGCGCGGGGGGTAGGGGGGTGGTGTCGCCATTCAGCGGGAACCCGGCTGATCCTATTTCGTTCCCAAAGAGAACGGCATCAAACGAACGGATCCTCCATGTCGGCAAGGCGCGTCATTTTCAATTTTCTCCTCGTGTTCGGCCTGCTGCTGGCGGCCTACCTGCTCTACAGGGTCTTTAGCCGGTACACATTTGACGAGGTCCTGCAATCGGTTCGCCAGATTTCCAGCTGGCGTCTGGTTTCAGGCGTCGCTTTTTGTGCTCTTTCCTACCTTTGCCTCACGGGCTTTGATTGGATGGCTTTGCAATATGTTGGCCGGCCGCTGACCTATCCGAAAGCAGCGGTTGCCTCCTTCACCGCGCTTGCGATCGGACATAATCTGGGAGTGGCCGCCCTAAGTAGCGGCGCCGTTCGATATCGCTACTATACACGATGGGGGCTGAACGCCGAGGAGGTCGCCAAAGTCGTCTTGTTTTGCGGGGTGACCGTCATGCTCGGGCTGTCTGCACTCGGGAGTATTGTTTGTCTGATAAATCCGACCGATGTCAGCAAACTCTTGGGCGTGAATGCCGGCGATCCTCTCTGGATCGGTCTTGGCGTTCTATCGTTGCCGGTAACCTACGTCGTTCTTTCTGCAACGGTTCGCTCGCCATTGCAGCTCTGGAAATGGCGGTTCGCAATGCCAAACACCAGTCTTGCAATTGGACAGATCGTGATTGGTACCCTCAACTTCAGCTTCGTTGCAGCCTGTCTGCATCAGGTCCTTGCAAGCGAGGCGCCGGTCAGCTTCGTTCAAAGTGCAACTGCGTTCGTCCTCGCCAACGTGGCCATTCTTGTCGCTCACGTGCCCGGCGGACTTGGTGTGCTTGAGGCCACAGTCACCACCGTGCTGCCAGGCGCCGCGTCGATTGGCGGGCTCGTTGCGTTCCGCGTGATCTACTTTCTGCTGCCGCTGCTGTTGGGACTGCCCGTTTTCGCCATCAGCGAGTTGATAATCGGCAGCGGGAAGAAGACGCACCTAGATAAAGGCAGCAAAAAACCGCCCCAGCCTCAAGCGCAGCTTCTGTAGCGGCCAATACGGCCGCCGGGGATCGACAAGTGCGGACCACAGCAGGAGGCCTGTCTCGCCGCGATCAGGGTCAACCTCGAACTCTCTCAATCCACGCTCCCGGGTGTTCAGCGCAGCGATCGCTCCAAGCATTGATCGCGACCTCTCCACATCACAGACCTCCGCAGGACTGACGCCCAAGTGCTCCGCGATCAGGCGGTGACGAAGGGTCGTAATGGCCTCTTGATGAGCCGGGCAGTCGGCCTCGAGTGCGAGGTCGCACTCCGTATCCAGACCTTCTGAACGATTGTTAAGGTTTGAGGATCCCACGCGAACGAAGCGGTCGTCGATGATGATAAGCTTCGAATGAATAATGATTTCCTGCTCGCTGCCGTTGTCGTCAGACGTGACGGCATACATCACCTTCAGCCGATCGAAGCGATCGGCGCGCTTCAAACGCCCTATTAGTCGGTCGCGGTTATTGCCCATGGCAAACTTCTCTATCAGGCCGTGCGAGGTCTTTGTCACGATAACCGCCACCTCTGGCCCTTCAGGCTCCTTCAATCGCCTTGCAAGCGCCCGGCCGACGCCGGCGGACGCAAGATATTGAGTTTCGACATAGATATGCTGCTTGGCTGCGGCAATGGCATCGCGAGTAAGCCGACGCGCCTCATAGCGCCCACGCTTGCCAATCAGGCCAGGTTCGGTCAAGGCGATGGCAGCGGGAGCTTGAACCATGTCTGCAACCAAAGTTTGGCGGATGGTCATCGCGCCGATCTCGGAAGACACACTTTCGCCGGTTGTCCTGTGCCAGCGTCGTCTCGCCACGTCGCGGATCATCCGCGCTGCCTCACCCGAAACCAGACACTGTACATCGTGAACAGGCGGGTAAGGGGTACCGTCAGGCGAGAGCCTTAGAGGATTTGCAATTCGGTGGTCGGGTTCGTCCCATCGCCTGGCCGTCAGGTCGATCCCACCCATGAAGGCGACGCTTCCGTCGATCGAAACCAGCTTCTGGTGATGGCAAGCGCGCAGCGGATGCTTAAAATCGAACGTCAACGAAATTTGGGGATGTGCCGAGATGGCGCTTTGTCCAAAAAGCCGCAGTGACTTGCCCGAATAGATCGGGCCCATCCCCCAAACCAGAATCCTGACCCTTAGCTGAGGGAGTACATGCACCAGTGACAGGAGACGCTCGCCAAGTGTTTCGGTACTAACATCGGGTCTAAGGCGAATATCCGGGTTGAAATCCCAACCGATGATCCAGATCTCGCGCTGCGCTTGCTTCAGCGCTTCGTCGAGCGCAGAAAAGTATGCAGCGCCGTCGATCAGAAATGCGGCTTCGTCAGCGACGCCCGTGCGCCAGGCATTGCGCCCACGCCGGACAATATTTCGTGAAGGCTTGTGACGGACCAAACGCCTCAGCCCGGGGAAGACAAAGTGAAAGCCATCTGGAGTGGGGGCATTGCCTGCCGATCGATGCTCGTGCATTTGGCGCTGTTTTTCCTGTAGCTTCGTGGCGATTTCGATGTCTCGCGAAACGCGCGCGGCGAGCGGTCTGTTCCAGATCCGGCCAAAAAGATCGAGTGTTAGCTCGGTACGATCACAGCGGGTACGCCAGCCCATGTCCCAACACGTGCACCGTCCAACCCGCGTGAAGGCGGCGCCCCAACTTGTTGCGATGACGAGCAAGTGGTTGCTGGCTCGAAGATAGGGACGAAACGGCGCCATCTCGCCGAGATTGACGATGCCCTTTCCTCACCTGCGCCCGGCAACAAATGGATTGCTGTCAGTTGCCGGCTGACCGTTTTGACAGCGACGCCACGCTCATGCCGAAATTGCCTGTTGTTGGTATTTCGTGGACCAAAGGGCGCAATATGGAATTTATCAGTCGTTTCGTTGACCAGCCGATGCTTCAGGGGGCGTCGCGAGCACTCCAGATCTGGCATGAGAAAAGCCGGCGCGCCCCGGACGATCTCGGCCCTGCTTGGGATCTCATCGTGATTTCGTGCCTGATTGCCGCCAGTTGCTGGTTCCTCTCAGGAACGGAATGGTTGATTGCGGCAAGTACCTTGATGCTTCTGTCATTGCGCCCCGCATGGAAACTTCTGGCAGGGCCGAAGCGCGGTGAATACGACGCGTGCGCCTATCGCGCCAGGGCGGCCCTTGCAATCAGGAAGCGAGAAGCCGAGTGGTCGGTGCGGATGCTCGTGCTCCTGATTTCTGCGTTGCTGCCGATGCTTGCTCGAGCAGGCGATCAATCCGGAGAACTGTTCATCCTCGGCGCCGGTGTCTGGTTCGTTTTGACTATTCCCGTAAATGCATATCTGGCCGCCGCTGAACCGCCAAAGCCCAATGATGGCGACTTTGCATTCACCAGGAACCGGACGCTGGCCGCGGTCTGAGACACTACTGCCCTGCCTCGGAACCAATCGCCGCCCGCTCCGTTTTCCTCTCGTCAAAATGACGGAGGTTGAAATGCTTTACTACGCTCTTGTATTTTTGGTGGTCGCGTTGATTGCCGGTGTACTTGGCTTCGGCGGTATCGCTGGAGCTTCCGCTTCGATCGCCCAGATCTTGTTCTTCATCTTTCTGGTCCTTTTTATCGTCTCAATCGCAATGCGTGTGTTGAAGCGATGAAAAGTTCGTTGGTAAGCATCGCTCGGTGGCGGAAAATCCGCCGCCCTGTCCCTTCGCGCGAGGTTAGGGAGCAAAAGCCTTGAGCTCGGCGATGACGGGCGGGAAATTTGGAGAGATTGGCATGGATGCCGACGCTACTGGACGCCCGGGCGGGTTCGACACCGACGACGAATTGCAAGAGCATCTGGCTTTGCTGGAGGCAGATGCTGCAGCGGAGGATCGAAGGTCGCCTGACGCGCTATCGGGGCGAACTTTTGAGGACGTTTACGCGGACTTTTTAGCAGTCAGAGATGAAGTTGAGCATCTTCGTGCCAGGCTTTCCGTTGTGACGGAGCAAGCTGGGACGGTAATCCGTTCACGTGCCGAATGGGCGGATGCGAGCGCGCATGCGCAACTCGGTGATTACCCATGGCTGAAACTGGCGGGAGCCATGACCGGTACGTATGTCCTGGCAAGCCTCCTTCGCAAGATACCGCTCGGATCAGCATTCACCGCGGCCCTGCCGCTTGTGGCAGCAGCCATTCAGCGCCGGACCGAGGGTTAAGGGTCTCCTCGACATCGGTCCGGTTTTGCCGGACGGCCGCCGGAAGTTTAGGTCTGGGTTGATATGACAGTGTTCACCGAGACGTTGCCGACCAATACACCACGCTTCACGTCGGAACGTCCGCGCTCGAGTTCGACAACCGTATAGAGCTTGTCGTCTCGAAAGGCGCTTGCGTTCGATGTCGTGACATCCTCAGCTGGAGCGGCGTCAATCTCCATGAAGTCGAGTTCCCGGCTTGCTGCTACCACACGCGCATCGCCAGCGGTTCTGGCCGCAACAATGACAATGCCATGGTTTGTGGCATTGTCCCACCGCGGATCATCTGGGGCGGCGATCGGTTCGAGCCGATAGACATTCAAGGGCTCGTCCGGTGAGTACGCCTCGACTGCCGCAGCATCACGGATCTGTGCCTGACTCTCCGTCGAGCGACCAAAGGTCGTTCGGCTGGTTGCATTGTTGAGTTCGTCCTGGCCTGTTTTGACGACGTTCGACATAGCTCGTTCTCCCTAAACATGCGCCACTTGCTAACCTTGGTCGTTGTCTTGCTTCACTTCAGAAATGTCGTAGTTGAGGTTCCAGTCCTTGCCCTTCTTGCCGCCAGGGGGAGTTTTGTTCACGGTAGCATCCTGCGACCCGGTAACCACTGTGGGCTTGGCACTTTCAACGCTGGTGCTATCGCGCTTTGCTTGCGATGGTGCGAAGGCACCCTTCGCGTCTGTTGCGGTTTCCGATTTCATGATTTCCTCCATTCTCAGTATCGAACCGACGCGGCCCGACTTGGTTCCCTTCGCAGGGTGATGTCAGCTCGGGTGGGAGCGGATCATGCAGCGATTTCGCTCGCCGGGTTCGCTGCAACGTTTCGTCAGCGTGTTCTCCACGATCGGAAATCTCTTCGTCCCGCCTCACCCGAAACACTCAGCCATCGCCGTCCACATGCATCGCCTTACAGCGATCGCACATTGGAAGGCCATTGCGGCGTGGCCGCGTGATCCAAGCTCATCTGTCCATGGTGCTCCCGGCGAATTTAACCTGACATCACCGTTTCGTGAGTTTGGAAATTATTTGGCCGCCATGCTGGCGACCAGATCGCTGAACCTTTCGCCCTGAATGCCGACATGTCCGCGCAGCAGGCGGCGAGCCTCGTCTCCATCTCCGGCAAAGATCGCTTCGACGATAGCGCAATGTTCCGAGAAGGATGTCGAGAGGCGGTTGCGGACGCGCAGTTGGAGGCGGCGGTAGGGGCGCAGGCGCCGGTGCAACTGCGCGCATTGCTCCTGAAGGAAGTCGCTTCGGCTTGCTGCGTAGATCGCCTTATGGAATTCCTCGTTGTCATAATAATAGGCATCGCTGTCACCGGCGCCGGCCGATTGCTCGCAGCGACTGTGGGCGGCTGTGATCGCTGCTCGCGATAGCTCGTCCAGCCGCCGCGCGGCAAGCGAACCTGCCAACCCCTCCAGCTCGGCCATGACCTCGAACATCTCGTAGACGCGGTGGGGCCCCGGATCGATGACGACAGCACCTCGGCGCGGACGGATTTCTATCAGGCCAATGGCGTCAAGTTGCATCAGCGCCTCGCGCACCGGTGTGCGGGAGACTCCGAAACGCGTCGCAAGCACCATTTCGTCGAGCCGCTCACCGGGGGAGAACTCGTTGGAAAGAATTGAATTTTCAATTTCATCCCGAAGCCATCGGCCGACATTCTCGGACATTCGTCTCCCTTCCCATCATACATAAACGCAATTCTTGTATACACGATCATTGACCTCGTGTACGAAGACTGGCATTCTACATACTAACGGTGAAACCCGGCGATGGGAAGCAGCCGTCATTCGGCTACGCAACCGGAGCCATCCGAAGAGAGGAGATTGGCATGTCTGAGACTTCCTTCTTCACCGACATGCTGCAGAGCATTACGGATCGCGGACGCCAGCTGCTGTTTTCCGGCGCGCGCGCCACCCAGGCCGCAGCCAAGGCCGATCTCCAGACACTCTCTGAAATGCTGCTATCGAGCCGGGGCGAAGCCTCGGGCATGGCGCTTGCCGCCGAAATCCTCGATCGCTGGGGCGCGCTTGAGAGCGAGGGCGCGCAGGCATTCCTCGATATGCTGCATGAAAAGTTCGGGCCCGACACGACCAGGCTCGACCAGGCGATCGAAAACTACCGTACCGATAAGAGCTCTGCCGCGGTCATTGCCCTTCACCAGGCAGCCGAGCCGCGGCGACAGGAGCTCCTGCGCCGATTGAATCACGCGCCGAACGGCACTGCAAAACTCGTCCGGATGCGCCAGCAGCTGCTTGCTTCCAAAGACCAATCCGAAGGTTATCACGCGCTTGATGCCGACTTTACCCATCTGTTCGGCTCCTGGTTCAATCGTGGCTTCCTGACGCTGCGCCCGATCGACTGGACGACGCCGGCTTACATCCTTGAAAAGATCATCAAATACGAGGCCGTGCACGAGATCGCCGGCTGGGAGGAGTTGCGCCGTCGCTTGGCGCCGGCCGACCGTCGATGCTTTGCCTTCTTCCATCCCCGGCTGGCCGACGAGCCGCTGGTGTTCGTCGAGGTGGCGCTGACACGATCCGTGCCGAGCACGATCGGAGATGTGCTCGTCGAGGGGAGGGAGCAGATCAATGCCGACGAGGCGACGACGGCCGTCTTCTATTCGATCTCCAATTGCCAGGATGGCTTGCGCGGGATCTCGTTCGGCAACTTCCTGATCAAGCAGGTCGTGGAAGACCTGCGCAGAGACCTGCCCGGCCTGAAGAATTTCGTCACGCTGTCGCCCGTGCCGGGCTTTGCCCGTTGGCTTGCCAAGGCGCGCGACTCGGTCGCCGACCGGTTGCTGCCGGAAGCGGTCCGCCAAGCGCTGATGGCGCTGGACGATCCGAACTGGCCCGACAACGAGAAGACGGCGACCGAAGTAGAGCGCGTGTTGCTGCCTCTTGCGGCGCGCTATTTCCTGACGGAACGGACGCCGGAGGGCCGCCCCGTCGACCCTGTCGCCCGCTTTCATCTCGGCAACGGCGCTCGACTGGAAAGATTGAATTTTCTTGGCGACCGCTCGGCCAAGGCGATGCAGCAGGCACACGGCCTGATGGTCAACTATCTCTATAAGCTCGACGACATCGTGGCCAACCACGAGGCGCTGGCGCAGCGCGGCGAAGTGATTGCCTCGCCTGCCGTCAAAAGCCTGCTCAGCCAGAACGACGAAAGACGCCGAAGCGGCAACGGCCAGCAAGGCTCTCGGCCATTCGCGCAAATAGTGAACTCAACGCTTGGAGGAGGGCGAAAGTGAGCAACCAGCTTTTCGACGCCATGCGGGCGGTTGCGCCCGGTCACGCACCATTCATCCGCATCGATAGCACCCGCACATGGAGTTATGATGACGCCTTCGCTCTTTCCGGCCGCCTTGCCGGCGCGATGGACACGCTCGGCATTCGCCCCGGCGACCGGGTGGCGGTGCAAGTCGAAAAAAGTGCCGAGGCATTGATCCTCTATCTCGCCTGTCTTCGAACCGGCGCCGTCTACCTGCCGCTCAACACCGCCTATACGCTGGCCGAGCTCGATTACTTTATCGGCGATGCGCAGCCGCGCTTGGTGGTTGTGGCGCCGGCTGCTCGAGGCGGCGTGGAGACAATCGCCAAGTCCCACGGCGCGATCGTCGAAACGCTCGACGCCGATGGCAGCGGATCGTTGCTGGATCTCGCCCGCGATGAGCCGGCCGACTTTGTCGATGCCTCGCGCGCTGCCGACGATCTGGCGGCGATCCTCTACACCTCGGGGACGACGGGACGTTCCAAGGGAGCGATGCTCACCCATGGGAACCTGCTCTCGAACGCCCTGACCTTGCGAGATTATTGGCGCGTCACCGCCGGTGATCGGCTGATCCATGCCTTGCCGATCTTCCACACGCATGGGCTGTTCGTCGCCACGAACGTCACACTTCTTTCCGGCGCCTCGATGTTCCTGCTGTCGAAGTTCGATCCGGAGGAGATCCTGTCGCTGATGCCGCAGGCAACCATGCTGATGGGCGTGCCGACCTTCTACGTACGCCTCCTGCAAAGCCCGCGCCTCGACAGAGAGGCGGTCGCCAACATTCGCCTCTTCATTTCCGGTTCGGCTCCACTGCTTGCAGAAACACATACCGAGTTCCAGGCCCGCACCGGTCACGCCATCCTTGAGCGCTACGGCATGACGGAAACCAATATGAACACGTCGAACCCCTATGAAGGGAAACGGATTGCCGGAACGGTCGGTTTCCCGCTGCCGGGTGTGACGGTGCGCGTCACCGATCCCGCCACCGGCCTCGTGCTGGCTCCTGAAGAAACCGGCATGATCGAGATCAAGGGGCCGAACGTCTTCAAGGGTTACTGGCGCATGCCGGAAAAGACCGCGGCCGAGTTCACCGCCGATGGTTTCTTCATCAGTGGTGATCTCGGCAAGATCGACGGCGACGGCTATGTCCACATCGTCGGCCGCGGCAAGGATCTGGTGATTTCGGGTGGATACAACATCTATCCGAAAGAGGTCGAGGGCGAGATCGACCAGATCGAGGGTGTGGTTGAGAGTGCCGTGATCGGTGTGCCACATCCCGATTTCGGAGAAGGTGTGACCGCTATCGTCGTGCGCAAGCCGGGCGCTGTCCTCGATGAAAAGGCCATCGTCAGCGCCCTCCAGGACCGTCTTGCACGCTACAAACAACCCAAGCGCATCATCTTCGCCGAGGACTTGCCGCGCAACACGATGGGCAAGGTTCAGAAAAACATCCTGCGGCAGCAATACGCCGATCTTTATACCAGTACGTAAGGCGACCGCGCCCTCTGGGAGGAGGGTGCGCCGACATCCGGCATCAATCTTGAAAACAGCAACTACGACGCTGGAGGCGTCGGAGGGAGGGGAATCATGGGTATTGAACTACTGTCCATAGGCCTGCTGGTCGCTATGTTCATCATTGCGACGATCCAGCCAATCAACATGGGTGCGCTCGCCTTTGCCGGCGCCTTCGTGCTCGGCTCGATGATCATCGGCATGAAAACCAACGATATATTTGCCGGCTTTCCGAGTGATCTATTCCTGACGCTGGTCGCCGTCACTTATCTCTTCGCCATAGCGCAGATCAACGGCACGATCGACTGGCTCGTCGAATGTGCCGTCCGCCTGGTGCGCGGGCGGATCGCCTTGATCCCCTGGGTGATGTTTCTCGTTGCCGCCGTCATTACCGGTTTCGGTGCTCTTGGGCCTGCTGCGGTCGCCATTCTCGCACCCGTCGCGTTGAGCTTTGCCGTGCAGTACCGCATTCACCCGGTCATGATGGGCCTGATGGTGATCCACGGCGCGCAGGCAGGCGGATTTTCACCGATCAGTGTTTATGGCGGAATCACCAACCAGATCGTTGCGAAGGCCGGCCTGCCTTTCGCTCCTACCTCACTGTTTCTCTCCAGCTTCTTCTTCAACCTGGCGATCGCAGTGCTGGTGTTCTTCGCTTTCGGCGGCGCGAGGGTGATGAAGCAAAAATTCACATCACTTGGTCCCTTGCCCGAACTCCATCCCGAGGGCGTATCGGCGTCGATCAGAGGTCACGGCGGCACGCCGGCAAAACCGATCAGGGAGCATGTCTATGGAACGGCGGCTGATACCGCGGCGACGTTGCGCCTGAATAACGAGAGAATTACCACCTTGATCGGTCTGACGGCGCTCGGCATCGGCGCCTTGGTTTTCAAGTTCAACGTCGGCCTCGTCGCAATGACCGTCGCCGTCGTCCTCGCGCTCTTGTCACCGAAGACCCAGAAGGCAGCGATCGACAAGGTTAGCTGGTCGACCGTGCTGCTGATCGCCGGCATTATTACCTATGTCGGCGTCATGGAGAAGGCCGGGACGGTCGACTATGTGGCGAATGGCATATCCAGTCTCGGTATGCCGCTGCTGGTGGCGCTCCTGCTTTGCTTTACAGGTGCCATCGTCTCGGCCTTTGCATCCTCCACCGCGCTGCTTGGCGCGATTATCCCGCTCGCCGTTCCGTTTCTCCTACAAGGGCACATCAGCGCCATCGGTGTGGTTGCGGCAATCGCGATCTCGACGACGATTGTCGATACCAGCCCATTTTCCACCAACGGCGCGCTTGTCGTCGCCAATGCGCCGGACGACAAGCGCGAGCAGGTGCTACGACAGTTGCTGATCTACAGCGCCCTGATTGCGATCATCGGCCCGATCGTCGCCTGGTTGGTGTTCGTCGTGCCTGGGCTGGTCTGACGGCGGGCTGCTAATCACCAGCGCTACGGCGCCGGAATGGGAGGGTATTTCTACCGGCCGACCATACTCGATAGCAACAGCGTGCGTTCGCCTCGATGGACAAGGTGTTCTTCGGCCCGGTGCTTTCAAGGCGAGGGGATAGGAGTCGATATCCAAGACTGGGCGGTATGTTGCCGACGTCCGATCGTCTCTATTGAAGCTCGCCTTGCCGCCATTGATCTGAACTGCAGGCAACCGACAAAGCGGGTTTCGCCAAGGCGGGCGCAAATGGCGTTTTTGGGACCGGTAGCGGACTGGCAGCTCCCGGTGTCGTTCACTCAGTAGAAGACGCTCAAATCGAAGCGCGAAGTTTTCAGGTCCGGATTGTGGCACAAAGGTACCGGCTCAATTGCCATCTGTCGATGTAGGAACCTCAGCTCTTGCAAGGGATAGAACCCCGTTTTCTCCAAATAGCTGCCTTCAGTCCTCCAGAATGCCCGCGATCCTAACCAAATCTGCAACTGACGATGCGTGCATTTTCCGCATCATGTGGCCGCGGTGAAGCTTTACGGTGGCCTCGGCGAGCTGAACCTCAGCCGCAATCTGCTTGTTCAGTTTCCCGGCGACGACCAATGCCATGATCTGCCGCTCACGCTCGGTAAGCTTGGAATACCTCAAGCGCAACCCAGCCATTTGGTTTGCCTCTTTGCGTCGAGCATCATCATCCGCCAAAGCGCGGTTTACCGCCTCCAGTAAGTCCTGTTCGCGCACGGGCTTTGTCAGGACATCAATAGCTCCGGCTTTCATTGCGCGGACCGCCATCGCGACATCGACATGGGCGCTGATCAGCACCACCGACCTTGGATGTCGGCTTTTCGCCAGAGCTTCTTGAAACTCCAGGCCGCTCTGGCCTGGCAGGCGAATATCCAGAACAATACAACCTGCCCGGTCGGGATCATCCGCAGAAAGGAACTCCGGCACCGAGCCATGGGTTTCAGTGGCAAGCCCTACGGATTCGAACAATCCCCTCAAAGCTTCGCGGACGCTTTCGTCGTCATCTATGATGATGACGGTCGGCGGGCCTCTTTTGCGATCATCGATCATGGTCGGCTGTGACCTCCGCCATGGGCAATGTAAACGTAAACACCGTACCAACCCGACTGTCTGCCGCCGAAGCCCAAATCCGGCCGCCATGGGCTTCAATAATGGAGCGGCATATGGAAAGTCCCATCCCGATACCGTCGGCCTTCGTGCTGTAAAATGCTTCGAACACTCGGTCCAACTCGTCGGGAGGAACACCGCGCCCCGAGTCCGAGACACTCACTCTCACGAATTGCTGCTCGTCCTGGGTGCATCTGATCCTGATACGTCTTTCGCTTGAAGCAGCGGCCATCGCTTCGGCGCTGTTCATGACCAAGTTTAGAACCACCTGTTGCAGCTGAGTTCGATCTCCAATGACCTCCAGAGACCATTTCGGAAGATCGAGATCGAGTTCGATCTTTCGGTGACGAAGTTCCCCTCGCAAAAGATCCAGCACATCACGCAAGGCGCCCTTCAAGTCAGTTTTCTCCATCCGGGCTGGTGATTTCTGAGCCAGTGCTCTGATACTCGCGATGATGTCGCCGGCGCGATGACCATCGTTGACGATCCTCTCCGCCGCGAGCCGGGCCTGTTCGATATCGGTATGTCCCGGTTGCAGCCAGCGCAGACATGTACCGGCGTTCGTGACGATTGCCATCAGCGGCTGGTTGACTTCATGGGCAATCGAAACGGCAAGTTCACCTGTGGCCGTCATCCGGGTCACATGCGCGAGGTCACTCTGGCTTTGCCGCAAGGACTCTTCCGCTCGTTTACGATCCTCGATATCCACGACGACGCCGTACCATCTCACAACATTTCCATCTGAATCCAGAAGGGGGCTTTGTCGAAGGTTAAACCACCGATATTCGCCATCGGCGCGTCTGATACGGGCGTCTACCGGGCGGCTTTTTTTTGAGGCTACGATATCGTCCCAGGCCATGCGCATCAGCTCGACATCATCAGGATGAAACATGCGATAAAAACCGAAGCCGACGATCTCTTCAAAAGGTAGACCGACATAATCAATCAAGTTTCGATTAAAATATTCAAGCCGGCCATCCGAGGTGCAGGACCAAGCCATGGCGGGTATCGTGTTGATGATAAGACTGAGCTTGTGTTCACTTTCCCTGAGCGCAGCTTCGCTTTCCCGAAGAGCATTCTCCGCACGTTGCAGGTCTTCGATATCGATGTTGACACCGAACCAACGAACGACGCCGTTGGCATCGACTAGCTTTCGCCCTGAGAAGTAAAACCAACGGTATTTGCCGTCTGCTCCGCGAATGCGTCCTTTCAAAACAGTGTGGTCGGAATGCTCAAGGTCTCTCTTCCAGATATCCACCATACCGGGAATATCGTCTGGGTGATAAAGCTCCAGGAAGCCCCAGTCGAGAATTTGGTCAGCAGGACGGCCTGCATAGTCCAGCCAGCTTTTATTGACAAAATCGGCGCTGCCATCCGGTCGCGCTGACCATACGAGAACAGGCAGCGAATTGATGATAAGGCTAAGGTTCTGCTCGCTGGCCGCAAGTGCAGTCTTCGTTTCCTTCAATGCGTTTTCGGCCTGTTTGCGGTCTTCGATATCGAGGACCACACCATACCATCTCAAGACATTTCCTTCGGCATCGAGCCGCGGCTTCTGCCGCAGCGTGCACCAACGATATTGGCCATCTGCGCGCCTGAGCCTGCCCACGACCTCTCTGGCATGCTTCGAGGCCATGATGTCATGCCATTCCGAAGCAAGATGTGACGTGTCGTCAGGATGAAATAGCTTATAGAATCCCACTCCGGAGATTTCCTCAAGCGGCGCCCCGATAAACTCGAGAAAGTGCTGGTTGGCAAAATCGAGCATGCCTTCCGACGTTGCGGACCACACCATGGCGGGGATCAGATCAATAATGGGATCGGTTTCCGGCTCTGGTTCCACCGTGCTCTCCGTTCAGAGTTTGAGACGTTCCAGAGCCTAGAAGTTCCGACTCAATGTCAGGAAATAGAGAAGGGTGGCCGATCGTCCGCCGGAAATAGTTACGGGATTTCCAGGCGTTGCGTAAGGACAATTCGATATACGAAGGTCTATGGTTGCAATGCCATCGTCTAGTTGCACGTGACCTAGATCGCAATTGAGAGCGATCAGAAACCCGCTTACTCCTACACATAGAGGCCCTTGATGAATGGCGACGTCGGCTGATCCGTCGTCGCCTTCACATCGAACGTGCATTGAAATTCTACATCACTGCCATTTCCTGACCTGAGGCAACAGCTTCCGGTGACGTTGTTTGTCGCGACGGCGTTTGCTCGGCCTGAACGGCCCAAAGCAGCCCTCACTCGAAACCAATTTCGTTTCATCTCGACTTATG
>NZ_JAIQXS010000016.1:0-131747 GCF_020166565.1 Rhizobium sp. 3T7 | reverse complement strand
CGGTGTGATCCATAAGTCGCATAAGATAGATTATGGAACATGATGCGCCATCGAAGTCCTTAAACGAAGAACTTCATCAAGACGCTCCGATTGGATTTCTAAAGACGTTCTCTTTCAGCTCGCCATGAACCTATGCCGATGCACAGTGAGAAAGTCACTCACCCTTTGCTGTGGCGAAAACGATGCTCGCATCGCTGACGATGGCGACATGGGAATAAGCCGCTTGACCGGCTGCCGCTGCATCGCCACGCATGATCGCCGTCACGATGACGTCGTGTTCGTCATAGGATTTTGCCAAGCGACCAGGCAGCCGGAACTGCGCGCGGCGGAATGGCGCCAATCGTGCGCGTGTCTGTGTCACCAGCTCGAAGATATGATCATTGTGCGCGCCGCGATAAAGCAGCGAGTGAAACTCGGTATTGTACGCGGCATATTCGTCCTTGGCGCCGGCATGGACGAGCCTTGCGGAACTGCGGTGCGAAAACTCGAGCGCCCGTCTTTCATCAATGGTCATTCGTTCGGCCGAAAGGCGCGCGCAAATGGCTTCTAATTCCGACATCGCCTCGAACATCGAATGAAGATAGGCTTCCGTGACATTGGCCACGATCGCACTGCGGTTCGGTTCTCGATCGACCAAGCCCATCGCGCCAAGCTCGCGCAACGCTTCGCGAACCGGCGTTCGTGACACATCGAAACGCGCTGCAAGCGAAACCTCATCGAGTTTCTCGCCCGGCGACAACGCTCCCGTGACGATCATATCAGCCATCGCGCGGACCATCTGCTCGACGGTCGTGCCTGCTCTTACCACTTGTCTGCGTTTGACCTGATTCACGTTCGCGCTGACTTCCCTAGATTGTATACAGATTCACCCAGTATTCTGAAAAGTCAAATAGTTTCGCCTTTTTAGTGGGTTATTCGTCCATCCTGACAAAACATGAAAATTGCTGTAAATCCGAATGCGGCCATTCATGCCCAAACATAATTCTCGGATTATTTTTTGATCATTTAACGACGGCAATCTGCATACAGTTTGCACAGCCCCATATGAGCGCCTATTTTTATTCACTAAAACCAATGTCTTATAATTTGGCATGGTCATTGCATACACTTTCTTGCAACGTTTTCGAACCGGCCCTTGCCGCAAGGAGCATTCCGATGACCAAACTCCTTTCCATGAACCGCCGCCATTTCCTGCAGGCTTCTGCAGCCGGCGCACTCGCTTTGACGCCTGGCCTGCTGCCAAGCCGCGCCTTCGCCCAGAGCGCGCTGACGGTGGGTTTCATCTATGTCGGCCCCAAGGACGATTACGGCTACAACCAGGCGCATGCCGAAGGCGCGGCGGCGCTCAAGGCGCTGCCGGGCGTGACCGTCGTAGAAGAAGAAAATGTCCCGGAAACGGTCGATGTCCAGAAGACGATGGAATCGATGATCAACCTCGACGGCGCGACGCTGATCTTCCCGACGTCGTTCGGCTATTTCGACCCGCATATGCTGGCGATGGCGGCAAAGTATCCGGACATTCAGTTTCGCCACTGCGGCGGGCTCTGGCAGGAAAGCAAGAACCCGGCGAACACCGGTTCGTATTTCGGCTACATATTCCAGGGCCAATATCTGAACGGTGTCGCGGCCGGCTATACGTCGAAGAGCAAGAAGATCGGTTTTGTCGCGGCCAAGCCCATTCCGCAGGTGCTGCAGAACATCAATGCCTTCCTGCTCGGCGCGCGCGCGGTCGATCCGTCAATCACCTGCCAGGTCATCTTTACGGGCGAGTGGTCGCTGGCCGTCAAGGAAGCTGAGGCTACTAACGCGCTAATCGACCAGGGCGCGGATGTGATTACCTGCCACGTGGACAGCCCGAAGGTTGTCGTTGAAACGGCTGCCGGACGCGGCGCTTTTGTCTGCGGCTACCATGCAAACCAGAGCCCGTTGGCACCTGAAAAATACCTGACCGGCGCGGAATGGGCTTGGGGTAACGTCTATACCGACTTCGTAAAGAAGGCGCAGGCCGGCGAAAAGCTCGGCAACTTCGTGCGCGGCGGCCTCAAAGACGGATTCGTCAAGATGAGCCCACTCGGGCCTGCCGTGCCCGCGGAAGGACGGACGAAGTTCGACGCCACGCTAGCCGAAATGATGACCGGCAAGTTCTCCGTCTTCAAGGGACCGATCAAGGACAACAAGGGCAACGTCGTCGTCGCGGCCGACAAGAGCTATGCCGAAGATGCCATCGAGCTCGAGAGCATGAACTACCTGGTGGAAGGCGTCGTCGGATCCACGGCCTAAGCCAGAGGGAGAAGCGTCATGACAGTCGAGGCGAACACTGCCGCAATTTCCATCGCTTCCGAACGATCATCCGTACTGAGACCCATCCTCGAATGGCTGGCACGGCGAGCGGAACCTGTTATCATTAGTTTCGGCGCGATCCTGATCGGGCTGGCGCTCTTCTCCATCTTCATCCTAGTGATTGGCAAACCGCCGGCCACCTTGTTCCAACTGATGTACACGGGCGGCTTTGGCAGCTGGTTCTCGATCCAGAACAGCCTTAGCCGGGCCGCCCCGCTTCTTCTGACAGCACTGTGTGTCGCCTTGCCGGCCCGTTTGGGGCTCGTCATCATCGGGGGCGAGGGCGCCGTAGTGTTGGGCGGCGTCGCCGCCGCTGCGATTGCGCTGCCCTTCATCGGGATGCTGCCTGCCCTCCTCGTCCTGCTGCTCATGGCTGCAGCGGCCATGGTCGTCGGAGGCATCTGGATTGGCCTTGCGGGCTTCCTCCGGCACTATCGCGGCGTCAACGAGACGATCTCCTCTCTGCTGCTCGCCTATATCGCCATCGCTCTGATGAACCAGTTCGTCGAAGGGCTGCTGCGCGATCCGGCGAGCCTGAACAAACCCTCGACATCTCCCCTACCCGCGGAGTACATGCTCGGCAAGATGCCCGGAATGGACGTGCATTGGGGGCTCGCCATCGGCGTCGTCGCCTGCATCGCTTCCTGGGTGCTGATCGAGGTGACGAGCTACGGCTTTGCCGCGCGTATCGCCGGCGGCAACGTTCGCGCCGCACAGATCCAGGGATTGCCTGTCGGCCGCCTGATCGTCGGTTTCACAGCGATCGCCGGCAGCTTCGCGGGCCTTGCCGGAATGATCGAAGTCGCTGCCGTCCAGGGTAGCGCCAATGCCTCGCTGGCGGCGGGCTATGGCTATACGGGCATCCTCGTCGCCTTCCTGGCGCGACACAATCCGCTGGCGATCATTCCGGTCGCCATCCTGCTTGGCGGCATCGATGCGTCGGGTGGGCTAATTCAGCGCCGCATGGCATTGCCTGACGCGACTGTACTGGTGCTGCAGGGCACGCTCTTCGTCGTCATCCTCTTCTGCGAGACCTTCTACGGCCGCTTCAAGATCTTCAATCCCGACCTCTGGAAAAGGAGCGCATGATGGACGCGAGCGGCATCGGCATCTGGGGCGTCCCCCTCGCCATCTTCGCAGGCGCGATCCGCGTGTCGACACCTTTCATCTTCGTCAGCCTCGGCGAGACCATCACCGAACGTTCCGGCCGCATCAATCTCGGGCTGGAAGGCACGCTGGTCTTCGGCGCCATGACGGCCTACGCGATCGCCGTGCTCAGCGGCTCGCCCTGGCTTGGTGTATTTGCAGCCATGGGCACCGGTGCGGTCTTTGGCCTGGTGCACGGATGGATCTGCAAGTGGCCGAAGGTCAATGATATCGCGATCGGCATCGCCATGATGCAATTCGGCCTCGGGCTTGCCTTCTTTCTCGGCAAGCCCTTCATCCAGCCGGCAGCGCCTCATCTGCCGTCGATCCAGCTAGGTGCCTGGTCCGATCTTCCGCAGGTTCAGGCGGCCTTGAACATCAATGCGCTTTTCATCCTGGGCGGCGTACTTGCGCTCTTCCTGTGGTGGGCGTTCAAAAACACCCGGATCGGCCTGGTGTTGCGCGTCGTCGGCGACAGTACCGACGCGGCACGTGCGATGGGGATCAACCCAGACCGCGTGCGCCTGCTGGCCACGGTCGTCGGTGGATCGCTTGCCGCCGTCGGGGGGGCCTATCTCTCGCTCTACTACCCGGGCTCGTGGAACGAAGGCATCTCCTCCGGGCAGGGCCTGATGGCGGTGGCGCTGGTGATCTTCGCACGCTGGAATCCGATCGGCTGCTTTCTGGCGGCGCTTCTCTTCGGCGGCGCGGGTGCACTGGGCCCTGCCCTGCAATCGGTCGGCGTCACCCAGGGCTACTATCTCTTCTACGCGACTCCCTACGTGCTGACACTGGTTATTCTAATCGCGACTTCGTCGCCCACCCGCTCGCTTGCGGGAGCGCCCGGCGCGTTGTCGCTCGCGAAATAGATGATCTGCCACGGACGGTCTCGGCGGATTAGACGGGCCGGAAAAACATTCAAGCTTGCGGGGGAACAGGAGAAAACGATGGACGCGATAGTCGAAGCCAAAGGACACTACATCAATGCCGATCCCTATGCCTGGCCCTACAACGGTGCACTGAGGCCCGACAACACGGCACTCATCATCATCGACATGCAAACCGATTTCTGCGGCAAGGGTGGCTATGTCGATCACATGGGCTATGACCTGTCGCTAGTGCGGGCGCCTATCGAGCCGATCAAGAACGTGCTCGCCGCCATGCGCGCCAAGGGCTACCACATCATTCATACCCGCGAAGGGCATCGCCCCGATCTCGCGGATCTGCCCGCGAACAAGCGCTGGCGCTCCCAGCGCATCAACGCCGGCATCGGCGACGCCGGCCCTTGCGGCCGCATCCTCATTCGTGGAGAATCAGGGTGGGACATTATCGACGAGCTGAAGCCGACCGAGGGAGAGACGATCATCGACAAGCCCGGCAAGGGGTCCTTCTGCGCTACGGATTTGGAGCTGATCCTCAACCAGAAGCGGATCGAGAACATCATCCTGACCGGCATCACGACCGATGTCTGCGTTCACACGACGATGCGCGAGGCGAACGATCGCGGCTTCGAGTGCCTGCTGCTCGAGGACTGCTGCGGCGCCACCGACTACGGCAATCACCTCGCCGCCATCAAGATGGTGAAGATGCAGGGCGGCGTCTTCGGATCGGTGTCCAATTCGACAACCCTGATCGAGGCGCTTCCTTGATGCCATCCTTGCGTGCCCTTCGTCGAAAAGGAGATCTGAAGTGAGCATCGTACGCGACACGCCTCTTCCCCAGTCCGGCAAGGCCGTCGGTATTCAGACACTCGACATGACCATGCGGTTCGGCAGCTTCACCGCACTTGACCGTGTTTCAATCGACATTCCGGCCGGCACCTTCCACGCCCTCCTCGGCGAGAACGGTGCAGGCAAGTCGACTCTCGTCAAATGCATCATGGGCTTCTACCATCAGACCTCGGGCTCGCTCTCAGTCGATGGCCGCGAAGTGGTAATCGCCTCCCCCAGGGATGCGGCGACTTATGGGCTCGGCATGGTCTATCAGCACTTCACGCTGGTGCCGTCGCTGACAGGTGCGGAAAACCTCGTCATCAGCCGCGCCGCCGTACCCGCCGTGATCAATTGGGCCAAGGAGCGCAAGGATCTCGCAGCCTTCATGGAGCGCATGCCGTTCAAGATCCCGCTCGATCGTCCGGTCAGCGAGCTCGCCGCCGGTGAAAAGCAAAAACTCGAAATCGTCAAACAGCTCTATCTCGGCCGCAGCTTTCTCGTGCTCGATGAGCCAACATCCGTACTGACGCCCGCCGAGGCAGACGAGATGCTCGGGCTCATGCGCGGCATAACCGAACGCGGCGAACTGACCGTGCTGATGATTTCGCACAAGTTCCATGAGGTCACGAAGTTCGCCGACGCCGTCTCTATCCTGCGGCGCGGAAAGCTGGTCGGCGGTGGCAAGGTCGGCGAAATGTCAACGGCAGAGATGGCCTCCACGATGATCGGCGACGTCAAGCTCGCCGAACTCGACACGCGCGTGCCGGTATCGAAAATGGCGAAGCCTGTTCTCAAGGTGGAAAGGGTCAGGGCGCCTGATCGCTCCGGCCTGAAGACCATCGAGATTGAGAGCCTGACGGTCCGCTCCGGCGAGATCGTCGGCATTGCCGGCATATCGGGCAACGGGCAGAAGGAACTGACGGAGATTCTTGCCGGTCAACGACCAACCGAGGTGGGTAGCGTGCTGGTAAACGGTAACGCCTACGGAGCGACCCGGCTGGAAACGCGCAGGAACAGTGTGCGCTTCATTCCGGAGGAACCCCTGCAAAATGCCTGCGCACCACGCATGACGGTGAGCGAGAATTTGGCCTTCCGTACGTTCGATCTGAAACAGGACGGTAAGGACGCAATCTGGCTCAACAGGGCCAAAATGAAGAAGCGGGCGACTGACCTGATCGCCGACTTCAAGGTCAAGACCGCCTCGTCTGCATCACCAATCGCTGCTCTGTCCGGCGGCAATGTGCAGCGTGCCGTGCTTGCGCGTGAACTGACGGGCGAGGTCGATCTTCTGATCGTATCCAATCCCTGCTTTGGTCTTGACTTCTCGGCGGTGGCGGAAATCCGCGCGCGCATCATGAGGGCGCGCAACTCCGGTGCGGCGGTGCTGCTGCTGTCTGAAGATCTGGACGAATTGCTGGAGATGTCTGACCGGATCATGGTCATCTCGGGAGGCAAGTTCGTCTACGAAACCCCGGCGCTGACGGCTGATATTTCGGTCATTGGCGCGCATATGGCAGGACATCACTGATGGCTGACATCAAGGCGCAACCTTTTGCCTTTCCGACGAAGTCCGACCAACTGGCACTGATCGTCATCGACATGCAGCGCGACTTCGCCGAGCCCGGCGGCTTCGGCGCGAGCCTCGGCAACGATGTCAGCCGCATCACCAAGATCGTTCCCGATGTCAAACGGCTGATTCAAGGATTTCGTGATGCCGGCCTGCCTGTCATTCACACCATGGAATGCCACAAGCCGGATCTTTCCGATCTCTCGCCTGCCAAGCGCAACCGCGGCAAGCCGACCCTCAGGATCGGCGATGATGGACCAATGGGTCGGATCTTGATTGCCGGCGAGGCTGGTACGGCGATCCTGCCTGAGCTTGCCCCTATCGACGGCGAGATCGTGATCGAAAAACCGGGCAAGGGTGCCTTCTACGCTACCGAACTCGGGGACGTCTTAAAAGCGAGGGGCATCAGCCAGCTCATATTTGCCGGCGTCACCACCGAGGTCTGCGTTCAGACGACCATGCGCGAAGCCAATGATCGCGGATACGAGTGCCTCCTCGCCGAAGAAGCGACCGAGAGCTATTTTCCCGAATTCAAGGAAGCCGCCATCTCCATGATCCGCGCCCAGGGCGCGATCGTCGGCTGGACTGCACATGTGGACGACATATTGGAGGTAATCGGCCATGCCTGAGACGACACGTGAACTCCTGACCCTAGGCGGTTGGAAAGACCTGCCTTTCTCCCCATTTCGTGACGACGTCACTATCCATTGGATCCGCCCTTTCGAAAGCGATCAACCGGGCATCGCCCTTTTGAAATACGAGGCTGGTGCGTCTGTGCCACGGCATCGCCATGAGGGGCTCGAGACCATCCTGGTCCTGGAGGGCACTCAGTCGGATGAGGCCGGCGACTATGGGCGCGGCAGTTACATCGTCAATGCGGCCGGGACAGAACACTCCGTGTGGAGTGACACCGGCTGCGTCGTGCTGATCCAATGGGATCGGCCCGTGAAGATTCTGGAAGAGGAAATAGCATGACCAGCGCACCGGCTTTCGATATCGCATCGCTGCACGCATACTACGCTGGGGGCGGAACCGCCCACAGGATCATCGACAAGGTGTTCGCACGGCTGGCCGAGGTCAACGATCCGGGCATCTTTCTTCACCTCGCAGATCGTGAGGCACTGCTTGCCGAGGCGGATGCACTGGGTGCGTTTGACGCCGAGGCCAAGCCGCTTTGGGGTATCCCCTTCGCTGTCAAGGACAACATCGATGTTGCCGGCATGCCGACGACTGCCGCCTGCCCGGACTATTCTTATCTGCCGACAGTTGATGCAACCGTCGTTCGCTTGTTGAAGGAAGCCGGTGCGCTCGTCATCGGCAAGACCAATCTCGATCAGTTCGCGACCGGACTGGTGGGTGTCCGATCGCCCTACCCGATCCCTCGCAACGCCATCGACGCCAACCTCGTTCCAGGCGGCTCCAGCTCCGGCTCGGCTGTCGCCACCGCGCAGGGCATCGTCAGCTTCGCACTGGGAACGGATACCGCCGGCTCCGGCCGCGTCCCGGCGGGGCTCAACAACATCGTCGGCCTCAAGCCGAGTGTCGGCGCCCTTTCGACAATGGGTGTCATACCTGCCTGCCGCACGCTCGACTGCGTGTCCATCTTTGCCCTGACCGTCGATGATGCCTGGCGTGTCTTTGGCACCGTCGCCCGTTACGATGTGGCGGATGCTTATTCGAAGGACATCCCTGCCGCCGGCTATGGCTTGCTTCCGCCGGTCCTGACCATCGGAACTCCCGCAAAAGCCGACCGCCAGTTCTTTGGCGACGCCGTCATGGAAGCTTCGTACGAAAACGCGCTCGAGCTGCTGGCAACGCTCGGCCATCGCCTCGTCGAGGTGCCGTTCGAGAATTTCTACAAGGTCGCCAATCTTCTCTACGAAGGTGCCTGGGTAGCTGAACGCTATGCTGGCGTGAAGGCCTTCTTCGATGCCAACGAAACAAGCTTCCATCCGGTCACGCGCAAGATCTATGGCGCCGCTAGAACACTCAGCGCTGCCGATGCCTTCAACGGTCTCTACGCCCTTCAGGCTTTGAAGAAGACCGTGCAACCAATCATCGACTCCGTCGATCTTCTCTGCGTTCCGACAGCGCCAAGCCACTACACGCTGGCCGACCTCGCCGCCGACCCGATCCGCGAGAATTCACGGCTTGGGACCTACACCAATTTCGTCAATCTACTCGATATGTGCGGTATCGCCGTGCCGACAGGCAAACGTGCCGATGGCCTGCCGGCAAGCGTAACGCTCCTGGCGCTCTCGGGCCGGGATAGCTTGACGGCGGCTCTTGCACGAGAGATCCACCAGGCCGCCGGTGTGAGGCTGGGCGCCACAGGCTGGTCCCTACCCTCCGCGCCGCCGAAACCGACGACCAATGCCCAGAGCGAGATGATCGATCTTGTTGTCGTCGGTGCGCATCTATCCGGCATGCAGCTGAATGTCCAACTGCGTGACCTCGACGCTGTGTTTTCGCGGGAGGCGCAGACATCGGATGCCTACCGGCTCTATGCGCTTGCCGGCCAGGTGCCCGCAAAGCCCGGGATGATCCGCGTCGAGCCCGGCAGAGGTGGCCGCATTGATGTGGAAGTCTGGCGGTTGACGCCTGCTGCCTTTGGGCAATTCGTGGCTGCGATACCCTCGCCTCTCGGAATCGGTTCGATCACTTTGTCTAACGGAGCCGTGGTGAAAGGCTTTCTTGTGGAGCCAGCAGCGATCACCGGGGCGACCGATATCACCGACTATGGCGGTTGGCGCAACTATGTGGCTGCGCAGGCCGAGCAGAGAGTGCGAAGCGCGGGCTGATCTGCGCGCAAACCTCAGGCGCCTGATGGCTCGTCAGGCGGTTTCCAGCTCCGCCAACTCGATATCGAAGCTCATTTGATCATAGGCCGGTACGACATGGTCCGGCGTCTCGGCCATAACAGTATCGTAGTCCAGCGGGGTATGCATATGGGTCAGGATTGCCCGCTTCGGCTTCAGACGATCGATCCAATCCAGAGATTGTTCCAGCGACAGGTGGCTGGGATGATACCGGTATTGCAGCGCGTCGATGATCAGGACATCGAGATCCTGAAGTTTTGTTACAGTTTCCGGAGGGAAGTCACTGATATCGCTGCAATAAGCGACGCCACCAATGCGGAATCCGAGGGACGTTATATCCCCATGCTGCTGTGTATGGGGGTGGAATGAAATCGTGCCTCCGGCGCCGGCAATTCGCAGCGGCACATCAATGCTTTCAATGATCTTGGTTTCGACGATCGGCGGATAGTTGCTGCCGGGCGGCGTCTCCATGCAATAGCCGAATCCTTGGCGAATGCGATCCATCGTCTCCCTGGTGGCATGGATAGGGACGCGTTGTTGCGATCCATAGAAATAGCCGCGCAGGTCGTCGAGACCATGAATGTGGTCTGCATGCGGATGCGTATAGAGAACCGCGTCAATGTGCGTGACGCGGGCCGCGATCATCTGCTCGCGAAAGTCCGGTCCGGTGTCGACAACGACCGTCGTAGCGCCACCGTTGTCATCAAATTGCTGCACCATGAAGGCAGCACGCGTACGCCGGTTCCTGGGATTGGCCGGATCGCATGCACCCCAGTCGCCGGTGATGCGTGGAACGCCGGGCGACGACGAACAGCCGAGAATGGTGAAACGCCGTCTGTAGCCCACGCTGTCAGATCCTCGGCATCTTTGAGAAAATGCGGAATGCGTTTTCCGTCGTGATCCGTGCCATCTCGGCATAGCTGAGGCCGAGAGTCTCGGCCAGAACCTCGGCTGTGTTCACAACATAGGACGGTTCATTGCGCTTGCCGCGCCAGCGCTTCGGCGCGAGGTAGGGCGCATCCGTCTCGACAAGCAGGCGATCGTGCGGGACCGTCTTGGCGATGCCGCGAAGCTCCTCCGACTTGGGGAAGGTCAGGATGCCGGAAAAGGAGACGTAGCCGCCGAGTTCAACGCCGACCCTTGCGAGTTCTGCGCCCGACGAGAAGCAATGAAGGATGAAGGGGAACGCGCCCCTGCCTGTTTCCTCGGTCAGGATCGCCGCCATGTCTACGTCGGCGCTGCGGCTATGGATCACGAGCGGCAGCTGTGTCTCACGCGACGCATCGATATGGCGCCGCAATCCGGTCTGCTGGTCTTCCGGCTTCTGCGTGTCGTAGAAGTAGTCGAGACCGGCCTCGCCGATCGCGACGATCTTCTCGTGGGCATTGGCCAGCCGCACGAGATCGTCCGTCTGGATGTCGAGCTCATCGCCGGCATTGTTCGGATGGGTGCCGACGGAACAGAAAACGGACGGATATTTCTCGGTGATCGCGAGCAGCCCGTCGAGCTTGCGCACGCGCGTCGAGATCGTCACCATCTGCTTGACGCCGGCGTCGTGTGCGCGCTTGACGATCTCGTCGCGCTCCTCCTCGAAGTCGGCAAAATCCAGATGGCAATGCGTATCGATCAGCATGACATCCTCACGCTTCCGGCGCGACGTAGCGCGGGAAGACCGGCTTCGGCGCTTCGAGCGGCGTGCCGGAAACCAGACGAGCGGCCTCGCCCAGCGCTGCGAAGTCGCGCTTTTCGGCGGGAGCAGCCACGAGATCGAGCAGCTTGCCGGCCGATTCCGGCATAAAGGGCTGCAGCAGGATGGCGATCTGGCGCACGACCTCGGCCGTGACATAAAGCACGGTGCCCATGCGCGCCGGATCGGTCTTCTTCAGCGCCCAGGGTTCTTGGCCTGCGAAATAGCGATCGGTCTCGGAAACGACCGCTATGATCGAGGCCACCGCACGATGAATGAGTTGCTTGCCCATGTCGTCACGCGTCGACGCGAGCAGCGCGTCGGCCTGCGCCAGCATGGCTTTGTCCTCGTCCGTCAGCGGACCACATTCCGGAATCTTGCCGTCGCAGTTCTTGACAATCATCGACAGCGAACGGCTGGCAAGGTTGCCGATCCCGTTGGCTAGGTCGGAATTGATGCGAGTGCCGATCGCCTCTTCGCTGTAGCTGCCGTCCTGGCCGAAGGAGACTTCGCGCAGGAAGAAGTAGCGCACCTGATCAAGGCCGAAATGGTTCACGAGATTGACCGGATCGACGACGTTGCCGAGCGATTTCGACATCTTCTCGCCTTTGTTGAGCAAGAAGCCATGCGCGAAGACGCGCTTCGGCAGCGGCAGCTTCGCGGACATCAGGAAGGCCGGCCAATAGACCGCATGGAAGCGAATGATGTCCTTGCCGATGATGTGCACATCCGCCGGCCAGTACTTGGCTCGAGGGCCGCTCCGATCTTCGATATAGCCGGTAGCGGTAAGGTAGTTCGTCAGGGCGTCGACCCAGACATACATCACATGGGCAGGATCGTTCGGTACCTTGATGCCCCAATCGAACGTCGTGCGCGAGACCGAGAGATCCTTGAGCCCTGACTTGACGAACGAGATCACCTCGTTACGACGCTCGGCCGGCCCGATGAAATCCGGATTGGCTTCGTAGTGCGCCAGCAGCTTGTCCTGGTATTCAGAGAGCTTGAAGAAGTAGCTCGCCTCTTCCACCCATTCGACAGGCGTGCCTTGCGGACCGTAGCGCACGCCGTCGGCGCGCAGCTCGGTCTCGTTTTCCTGATAGTAGGCCTCGTCGCGCACCGAGTACCAGCCGGCATAGGAATCCTTGTAGATGTCGCCATTGTCGGCCATCAGATTCCAGATGTTCTGGGATGTCTGGTGGTGACGCTCCTGCGTCGTACGAATGAAATCGTCATTCGATGCGTTAAGAAGTTTCGCCATCGACTCGAATTCGCCGGAGTTGCGATCGGCAAGCTCCTGCGCCGAGATGCCTTCGGCGCGCGCCGTCTGCTGCATCTTCTGGCCATGCTCGTCGGTGCCGGTCAGAAAAAAGACATCCTTGCCGTCGAGGCGCTGGTAGCGCGCCATGGCATCCGTCGCGATCAGCTCGTAGGCATGGCCGATATGCGGCTTGCCGTTCGGGTAGGAAATCGCGGTGGTAATGTAGAAGGGTGTCTTGTCTGTCATGGCGGCCATTCTTGTCCGGCTACTCTATAAAATTTGTCAGCCGCTCTTAGCGCATGTCATGGCGAAGCGAAACACCAAGTTTTGAAAGCATCGGCGATTTGGCAATCGCGGGCGTGCTGCACTTGACTCGATTTTAGGCGCATTCTACCCAAAGAAAACTCAAAGGCGGGGCATCAGCAACGTGACATCTCCATCACTCGGCGGCATCATTTCACGCGCAGGCTCGAGGTCAGCTGTTTGACCGTCCTTTCCAATTTCGATCCCCTCTATTCCCTCTCGGGGCTTCTCGTCGGCGCTCTTGTCGGCATTACAGGCGTCGGCGGCGGATCACTGATGACGCCCTTGCTGGTGCTTGTTTTCGGCATTCATCCAGCCACAGCCGTCGGAACTGATCTGCTTTACGCCGCTGTTACCAAGACGGCCGGAACGGCAGTCCACGGCATGCACGGCAGAGTGAACTGGCGCGTTGTCGGCTGTCTTGCCGCCGGTAGCGTTCCGGCCGCCCTGCTGATGCTCTGGGTCATGGCAGGTGTCGACCGCAAGAGCGTCGACGTCGCCCACACGATCACGACAGCCCTTGGCTGGCTGCTTGTCATGACCGCATTCATGCTGGTCTTTCGCAAGCAGGTCCTAGCACTTGCGCTTCGCTCCATTGGAGAGCGCTCTCCGCCCAAGCCGATCACGATCGCCATCTGGACGACCGTGCTTGGCCTGGTGCTCGGGATCCTCGTGACCCTGACGTCGGTGGGCGCAGGAGCGCTCGGCGTGACCGTGCTGCTCGTGCTTTACCCGCGCCTTGATGTTCGTGAGATCGTCGGCTCGGACATCGTCCACGCCGTTCCGCTGACGCTGATCGGTGGTATGGGCTACTGGATGATCGGCGAGATCGACTGGGGAATGCTTTTTGCACTTCTGGTGGGCTCTATCCCTGGGATCATCGCCGGCAGCCTGATTGCACCGAAGCTCGATGAACGGACAATCCGCATCGTGCTGGCGCTGACGCTTGCCGTCGTCGCGTGGAAGCTGTTCGCGACCTGATCAAGGACCAGCTTGTTTGATGTCTCCGAGGATGCTGAGGATCGTTTGCTTGCGATCCAGATTGTAGGCATCCGAAACCGTCAGCCGCTCGCCGATGTCGGAATGTAGGCGGGCCAGCCGCTCGGCGGCCGCAACCTGCCCTGCAATCGCTGCGGCCCGTGCCTTGCGCATCAGATCTTCGCCGACATGGCTGGTGAAGAATTCAAAGATCGTGTCACTGTCCTTGCCGGAAAGCGCATCCGCTAGCCGGTGCATCGCGCGGCGGGCTGATGCTCTCTGCGCTTGCAGAACCTCGTTGTAGGCGGCGATGATCTCGGCGCCGCCATAGTTCACCAGCTTCAGCGCCTCTCCGACGCTGCCGTTCGCGGCCGCAAGAAGGTCGCGATCGGCGGCCTCGATACCGAGATGTGCGAGCGCCGCACCGAGGGTGCTGTCTTCAAGCGGCGCAAGCTTCAGCGGCAGGCAGCGCGAGCGAATTGTTGGCAGCAGTTTCCCCGGCGCATGCGAGATCAGCAGGAACAATGCACGCTTCGGCGGCTCCTCGAGAATTTTCAGGATCGCATTCGCGGCATTGCGGTTCATGTCATCAGCAGGATCGATGATGACGATCCGCCAATTGCCGGTGCCCGACGTCTGTGAGAAGAAGCGCCCTGCCCGCCTGACCTCATCGACCGTGATGGCAGATTTGACCTTGCCCGTCTTCTCATCAACGGGCCGTGCCAGGTGAAGAAGGTTATGCGACGCGCCAGAGGCAATCTGGCGACTGACAGACGAGGCCGGATCGGGATCGCCCATCAGCTCCGGCGCACTGGCAGGATCAGGATGAGTCAGCACATGATTTGCAAACCGGAACGCCAGCGTTGCCTTGCCGATGCCCGGTGGCCCCTCGATTAGAATCGCGTGGTGGCCTTTGCCCGACTGGTATGACTGCGCGAGGAATGCCTCGGCGTCTTCATGACCAAATAGCTTCATGTTCTCGGCTGGCCAAATGGCGCCGTCGAGCAATCCCGGCCGTTCATCACTCATGTGCTGCTTCCGCTACCTTCGCCGCAGCCGGATGCGACAAACGCTGCCAGACGATCTCGACAATCTCCGCTGCGATGGCCTCTTCGGTCTGCATCGCATCAATGACGTGGCAACGGCCAGGCTCCCAAGCAGCTATGTCTAGAAAGGCTTCCCGGCGCTTCTCGTGGGTTTCCAGCTCTTCCTTCTCGAAGCGATCGGGGCTCACATCGCCGGCCGCACCTCGCCTCCGGGCACGCTCCAGACCAGCCCGCGCCGGCAGATCGAGGATCAGCGTGCAATCCGGGACGATGCCGTTGACGGCCACGCGCTGCAGAGCCTCGATGAATTCCGATTCCAGATTTCCGGTCACGCCCTGATAGACGCGGGATGAATCCATGAAACGATCGCAAAGGACCACCTTTCCGCTCATTAGAGCCGGTCGGATGACTTCCTCAACGTGATCATTGCGCGCTGCTGCAAAAAGGATTGCCTCCATTCGTGTTCCGAAGGCTTCGGCAGCACCCGACAGAAGCACATGACGCACGGCTTCCGCGCCTGGCGAGCCACCCGGCTCTCGTGTCAACAGCACGTCGTAGCCTCGACCACGAAGAGCCTCGGCGAGGCGACGGATCTGCGTCGACTTTCCCGCGCCCTCCCCGCCTTCAAACGTTACGAACAATCCAGAACCGGATGGCAATGACTACTTCCTGCATTACGGCGCTCGCCCGCACCACTGCCGTACATCTAGCGGAAGGCGGCGAAAAGTGAAACCGCCCCGACGACAACTCTCACCCTGAACGGCGAATATGGCGATCACGTGGGTTCGGGCTTATCCCACAGCCAGGAGAACAGCAACGTTTCGGCGAGCTCCATCAAAGCATCGACGGCGCGGCTGCTCAAAGAGCCGACCGCCACGGTCTCCTTCGTATAGAGCGGCACCTCACGCAACAGGCGGCCAGCCGCAAAGATGCGCAGCGTCCCTATTTCATGACCGGCCGCCACCGGAGCCATCAACGGCCAACGATAAACAATGCGCGCCGACAGCCGCTCGGGATTGCTGATCGGTATATAGACACTCACAGGCGTCTTTGCGACGAGGTCGACGCTGCGCGAGGTTCCACCATAGACACTGGCCTGGCCGATCACTTCGGCATCGGCAAAAATCTGGCGGCTTTCGAACGCAGTCAGCCCCCATTCGAGCACTCTTTTGGCTTCTTCAGTGCGCTCCTTATCGGAGGCGATGCCGCCCAGTGCCATGAACAGCCGCCTGCCGTCGCGCTCTGCCGAAGCAACGATCGAATACCCTTCTCCCTCGGCAAACCCGATGGCGAGACCGTCAACGCCCATGCTGACACCGAGCAGCGGGTTGCGGTTACGCTGGAAGATCCTGTTCCATTCGAAATCGGGCTGAGAAAAATACGAATAGAGGTTCGGATAGGACTTTTGCAGTTCTGCGGCCAGCGTCACCATGTCGAGCGCGGTCGTCATGCTCTTGCCGTCCGGAAGTCCGGTCGAGTTCCCGAAGATAGACCGTACCATTCCGAGCGTTCTGGCACGCCGTGTCATGGCCTCCGCAAAGGCCGGCTCGCCACCGCTCATCCCTTCTGCAAGAATGATGCAGCTGTCATTGGCGCCCTGAATGGCAGCGCCCTTGATGAGATCCTCGACGCGGACACTCGATTTGAGTGCGGCAAACATCGTTGCCGTGCGCGATGGCGCGCCGCCAGTTCGCCAGGCATATTCCGAAACGGAATATTGCGTATCGAGGGTAATCTGGTTCTTCGCGAGCGCATCGAAGACGAGGTCCACCGTCATCAGCTTCGCGAGTGAGGCCGGCGAGAAGGTCTGATTCTCGTTCTTGGCAAGAAGCACAGTGCCGGTCGATGCCTCGATCATGTAGGCTTGCGCCGCCTTGGTCACAAAGGAAGCGTTGGTATCACTGCTTGCGGCAACGGCGCCCGTTGCAAAAGGCAGAAGACAAACACAGAGGCGAACGAGACGCTTCAACACCGAAAACCCCACAGCTCGGGCGACCTTGAAGATGCTAGCGGCGGACCGAGAACGACGCAATGGCCGCCTTTACTCGGCGCGCGCTGCTCCCGCCTTCTGCCGTTTGAAGGATGCCAGGATGGCGTCCTGCGTGAGCCCATCGTTGCGAACCATCACGGCGTCGAAAGCGAGATCGACCGTAACGGTCTTTACGCCCTCTTCCTGATACCCCATTGCGAGAGAACCCTGCGGCCCTCCAAAGGGACGCTCATAAGGGAAAGGACCAAATTCCGGCAGAACGACCATCTGCCCGGCCGTAGGCTCTGCCAGCGGTGCGCTGCCACCAACGGACGGTGACGGCATTGGCGTCGGAACCGGCGCGGCGTTGTAGCTGGCGCTGGGGGTCGAGCCGGCATAGGACGTCGCCGAGACCGGCACCGGGACGTTCTCAGGCTCAGGCGTGAAGCCGCCAAAGCTCTGGAGCTGGTCAGCCGTTATGCGCTTGCTGTTGGAGGCAACCATGACGCCGGTTGCGATCTGGCCGCCACCCGGGTTAATGCCCGGCATGCGGCTGCCCTTCGGCACATAGGAGGCCATCAGATAGGGCATGTCGTGACCATCCATGCGGGCACGGCCGACATACTGAACTCGGACTTTTCCGGTGCCGCTATGCTGCAGATCAAGCATATCCGCCGTCTTGTTGGAGAGGTCGATGATGCGCCCTTCGTGATAGGGACCGCGATCGTTAACACGCACGATGATGGACGAGCCGTTTTCCGTATTCGTCACACGTGCATAGCTCGGCAGAGGAAACGTCGGATGCGCCGCGGAAAGATGCATCTGATCGTAGACTTCGCCGTTTGCCGTCAGGCGACCATGAAAGGCTGAGCCGTACCAGGATGCGATGCCGACCTTGTTGTACGAGAAATCTTCCTTCGGGTAGTACCACTTACCCTTCACCACGTATGCGTTCCCAACCATATAGCGACCGCCGCCCTTCGGGATATTGTTGCCGGACGCAACGCGTGGACTGGCCTTGACGCCGTATTCCTTCTCCGAGAAATATTCCTTGCCGTGGGCGTGCTTCGTCGGCGTCGGCGCGGTGCCACAAGCCGTAACCGTTGCGCAGATGAGCGACAGTCCAACCCATCGCATTCCCGTTGCGAATGACGCCGCCCCGTAGTCTCGTTTCATATGCCCCACGCCGCTCAAGACCGTTATGGTTAAGAAATCTGCCCCGATCTGGGCCAGACACCCCTAATCCCACCAACCTAATGAGACTTTAATCATGTGGCTTTCATGGCAAATTTGCGAAGCATTTCGCCAAGATAGGGAGAATTCTAATTAATATGGTTAACAAGTCACTAATTTAAGGCTCTAGGCAACGCGCTCGGCGCCCAGCCCAGCAGGCGGTTCGGCAAGAGAGCTTCCTTGCCGTGGTAATCGCTATTCCAGGGCTTCAGCGCTTCGCTGAACGGCCGGAACGTACGAACCTCTGCAATGTCCTCTTCCTGGCGCGTGCTGAAATCGGGCAACTTTGCGAACTCGCGTATTCCCCGCCGATATCCTTCAATGGTTTCGAGAAGTGGATCTGAGGTCGTCGATGGCGAAACCCCTACCGACGTCGTCATTCGAGAGACAGACCCGCCTGCCAGGCATATTCGTTGATCGTGTTCATGAAGCCGATCTTGTGGCCTTTGGTGGCGCCCGTTTGCTTCCATATCGATGGTGATGCATCCCAGCGTGCTCGCATTGCCCGCGGTGCAGTATCCATCGTATCGGGCTACCCTGGAAACTGCTATGCCAACTACGACATGGCTGCTGATGGCCGTCGCTGCGGCAACCGAAGCGCCATGTCCCGTCCCGTAGGGTATTGAAGTAGGCGTCGAACCGTGGTGATTGACTCCAGCAACCTATATGACAGGCTGGTGCAATTCGGACGCCGACTAGGAGCCTATTGCCATGACGAACGAACGATTTAGCGAATGTCTGCTCCATATCCGATGGACCCCGATCAATATCGCGTCGGCGCTGCAGTGCGAGCTGTCATGGATCGAAGCGCTAGAAGCCGGGAACGAGGAAGTTCCGGCCGAACTTGCTGCGTGGTTGGAGACGCTGGCGAAGGCACACGAAGCTTTGCCAGCACCAGAGGCTTACCGGGGCAAGAGTTCAAAGCACTAAGCGAAGTTTAGTAGAGAAACGACGGGCTATGTTTTTCTCAAATGCAGCAAAGGTCACAGCTGTATTGGCGCTGGTGTTCGCGATTCTGAATGTTGTGGTGGGCATCGCTATCGCGAGATTGCCAGCCGGCGCGTACGAGCACTGGCACGATATACGACCTCCTCCTCATCGGGAGAAGTGATCGACCGCGGTATCTGCATGATCATCTTCGCACTCGCCCTGGCACTTTGGCTGAAATTGGATTTCGGTGCGTCGAAAAGCAGACACTCAAGAAATCTCTTAGCCTCGGCCGGGAGCACAACCCAATCCTCGACATCATGCGGCTGTCGGCAACCTCTTCAAGGAGAGGCGCTTGCGCATGGCCTACTACCCATCCGCTGCCGACGCCCTCGCCCGTTTCGGCAACAAGCCGATGCCCGAGCTTCGCTGCAAAATTTCCAAAGAATTTGGTTGCCACCGCGGACATGATGACGCGCCATTCAATGACGAGTGCAAGATCACCTATGGCAGCTCTGGCGAAGAGATGCTCGGCATTGCGCCGCGCGCACCGAAGCCTGATCACATGCGGACGCTGGGCGAACTTGCCCAGCACGAGAAGCTGTTCGCCCCATGCGCTGAGTGCAAGCGCCGGAAGCCGATCGATCGGTGGAGATCCCGCGCAGGTTTGGGAAGGCTTTGACGCTTGGCCAAGTCGCCGGTCTGATGCGCTGCAAATGCGGGCATAAGGGTGCACGATTGATGTGGCGACTTTGTCGCGGTGAGCATCCTTCGCAAACCTGCCTTACGGCCTCAGGCATTTGCAAATGACAGTCGAGCCGCGCACCGAGCATGACGGGTCTTTCACAGGTCTCCACTGCGATAGTTCTCTAGAGAAGGTGGATTTCACGAAGTCCTGAATCTCATCCTGAACAGGACTGACATCGCGTGGGATGCTGAAGCAACTCCCAGTTTGACCCGATGTGAAGCCCAGATAGTCAAACGTGGTCCAGCCTCCGGCCTTTTGAAGAAGGGTGTCTCCCTTAAACCCCGGCGAACGGACGGCGGTTTCAATCTTCCTCAACCTGGCAGGATCCTCGTTGCAAAACCAAACTGGATTGTCTTCCTGCCAACTCTCCACCGTGCAATTGGCCCCAGCGTATACGCCCGTAATGGTATTTCCCCACGCATCGGCCTCATTCACATCAATTATCTTAAGAAGATACGGCCAAGTCGCCTCTAAGCCAGTATCGAAAACTCGCACCATCTTGAGCGTCCCGTTGCGAAACTCTCCCTTCAAGTCAATTCCATCGGCGGCCAACTCGTCAACGATGGAGAGGAAGTCTGGGTAGGGAAGACCGTTAACTGACAGGAGACTTATGTTCTCTTTCACCCCACGGATATGTTCGAACTTTTTACTCCTTAGCGCCCTTATGATCCGAACCGTAGATTCAGCACCGCGTCTTTTGACTCCTCCGACGGCGACAGCATAAGCACTCGAGGAACGACCGGCGAAATAGTCCCATCCCTCTTGGTCCGCGCCGTTCTCCATCAGCAGGTCAATCAAACGATCATCAGCCTGCGCCAACAGAGCTTCCTTCACAAAGCTCCGCTTGAATCGCCCATCGGCAAATCCATTTCCGTCGACGTTCCCGCGACGTAAAATAGTGCGAGCGCTAAGAAAATCGTTCTCCCCTATGGCCGTTATTAAGGCGCGACCATCATCGGTAACGGGATCTGCGATTGCCGCCTTTGGCAATCCGCAATTAAGTAAGAACGGCACTAGTGTCATTGCGATGAAATGCGGCCATCGTCGCGTGATACGTCGAGGAGCGACAATCATGTGCTTACCTTGAACCCGCCTCTATGAGGCGTACTTTCCGCCGTCGCCCGCTCGGCTATAGATTGCTTCTAGGGAAACTGCCACGGGATTGATCGAGGTTCTGGAATGTGCGGACGAATCTACATCAAGGCTACGCTCGAGGAAATGCTACAAAACTTCGCGTTCTCGGCACGGCGCGATGTGGAAGCCCTAAGCAACCAGTTCCCGCGATATAACGGCGCCCCTTCCCTCTACTATCCCATCATCATCCGGGACATGGTGCGGGAACCCGACATCATGGGGCCAGTCTTCGTATCTGCCCGTTGGGGTCTACAGCCATCCTGGATGAAGCCCGGAGGGCGTCCACCGCCGATCAATGCTCGTCGCGAAGGCATCGCGACCAACGGCCTGTTCAAGTCCGCGTACCGATCGCGCCGCTGCTTAGTGCCGATCAATGGCTACTTCGAATGGAAGGACATTTATGGGACTGGCAAGAACAAGCAGCCGTATGCGATTGCCATGGCTGATGACAGCCCGTTCGCGCTCGCGGGCATCTGGGATACGTGGCGAGATCCTGCCACCGGCGCCGACATTCGCAATTTCGCGGTGGTGACGTGTCCGCCGAACGAGATGATTGCAGACATCCACGACCGCATGCCGGTTGTCCTGCATCGCGACGACTACGAGCGCTGGCTATCGCTAGAGCCCGACCCGGGCGACCTGATGAAACCCTATCCGGCCGAACAAATGAAGATGTGGCCAATTGACCGAAAGGTCGGATCGCCGAAAAACGACACGCCCGACATTATCGAGAGGATCGATCCTGATCCCGAACCGACGATGATGTGAAAACGGCCTTCCACCTCACACTCCAAAAGCTCGAAGGCGCCTTTTGTATCAGTCCTCCTATACCTCCGTATGATTCCGCCAGAACGGCTGTGAGTTACCATTCACTCACAGTCCGCGCCTTTGGTTGGTGCAGATCGTTTTCGAAGGAGAATGCCATGTCCACGTTCAGCAAAGCCGCAGCGACGGGATTGATCGCGGCAGCCCTCGCGGTCGCGTCGATCGTCGCCACCACTCCTGCCATGGCCCACGGCCACGGCGGAGGTCATGGAGGAGGTGATCACGGCGGCGCCGTTGGTAGTGACAACTTCAGAAACGACCACGGGAATTTCGCCGAGCACAACGATGGTTTTGCTGAAAGTGCAAATCATACCTTTGGCGGATTTCACCGTTTCCGCGACAATGGGTGGGATGATTGCTATCCGGGTTGGAGGCAAGAGCGCCACGTCGATACCTTCCAGAGGGCATGCGACTGATCGGCCGCTATGAAGCGATATCTCGCACGCACAAATGCTTGGTAGCGCTTCTTTATGCTCATGATTGGATCAGTATCGGACCTCTTATTGAAGCTCCGAATCCTGCTCAATCTCGACGACAATGCCGCGCCGAAGCGCCTCGTTCCTCGCTTCCTTCAGCCTGGTTGATGAGGAAGACGAGAAGATCGGCTGCCGGCCCCTCGGGCTCCGCCATGTCTCGGGCGACGTTCAGTGCGAAGATCAATTGAGGGATCTTGGTTTCTGGCATGGCTTCGTATTCATTGGATCCCAGCGGGAATATAGGGCTCTGGACGATCGACGAGCGCGCCGCCGAGTGTCACGATGTCACCGCAACAGATACCGGAAGCGTTACCGTATCGACAGCGAGGCTTATAAGCTTGCCGAACATACCGCTCCCCCTCAATCGTGACCGATGCAGCGTCCGGAGAGATAGTTCCGGAGTGTGTAGCCTTCGAAAGCCCAGATCTTGTTGCGAGCATTATCGCGGGCGATCTTGCGGCCGATCTCCTCGTCGAAGTTCTCGGGGGATGCCGCGGCGCTTTCACCAGTGACGATGAAGCCGTTGGTCAACGTCAGCGCGCACCGTCAGCGTCATGCCTGGGAAGACGTAGAAGTCCTCCTTGTCGATCTGACGGTCGATCTGCTGAGGCCGAAGGCGAGAAGCGTTCAGGCCCTTGCTCTGGATCTCGGTTTCGATTGCTGCTTCGTTGACTGGCATTACCGTCTACCTCTGGTGGCTTGCCGAAAATGAAAAACCCGCCGACCTTGAAGGTGGCGGGCTGTTGATGCCGGTCGAGTCCTATCTACCTTGATCCTTCGCGGCTCACTCGCTCGGGAGGTTCTAACGCTGCCCCTCGGCCGGACTCTGCGTCATTGCGGGGCGTTGTGGCAGGCTCTCGCGGGCACTGATTGGTGCCAGGCTACCCTCCCGGCTTGGCCGCTGTCCACGGCCCGAAGCCGTGGTCTCTATCGGCGGGTAGCAGCGCGGGCGATATTGCATCGGATTTTAGAAGCTGCATGAGCCGTCGCCTCTGGCCTTGAAGCCATCTGCGCAGGCGAGGTTCAAAGGTTCGTTCAGCGAGCGGGCCCCCGGCCCACCGGGGGTACATGACGAACTGATTGCGGCGAGCAAGAGAAAAGCGAAGGCTGTGATTGGCTTGTGCAAGCGGATCATGGGAACTCTCCAAATTGAGCATCCTACAAAGCCTGACCGCCGAAACCTTCCGATACCAAATAAATCGGTCTTAGTTCCGGGTTCGGGACCTGCTGAAAACAGCTAAGCGGCGGTAAGCATCCCATGTCCCCAACAGGTCGAGTTGTTCAAGCGACGCGCAGGAAGGTTAAGGGACAGCCCATGACATGATGAACCTGTATTCGCCTGTTGGAAAGAGGAGAGGCGAGATTCCATGCTTTTGAAGGTTGCGACGGGCTCTCTGGCGCTAATTCGAGCCGCAAAGGCAGCGTCTGCTTGTCGTTGCCGAAGATATGCGAGACTATCCGCGCACCTGAGGCCTGGGCAATCTCCGATGATCGGACAATCCCATGCTTCTGAAATATCTCCTGGCCCAACGAGCCGGGATGCAGATGCCCTCGACCGAGGCGCTGTCGTCGATAGAAGCTGTTTTTCTTCGCCTCCGCCCATTCCTCGGTGTTGCGAGGATCATCGCGCCAGTGCAGCCGCATGATCTAATGCGGCTGCATGATCGAGTGACGCTTGCGGGCGAAGAGAGTGCCAATCCCGTTGACCGAAGAAACCCAGATGACGCAGTCGGTGTTACCGCACAGCGCCAACGATCACCGCGGCCCATATTCTCACCGCCCTCGCCCGATATGACCGATCCAGTCAGCGGGTTGATGCGCATGTAGTCGTCGTGCTGCGACCCACGCATCTCGGGCTCTACGGCGTTCCTCACTCGGGGCATGGTGCCAGGCTACCCTCCCGGCTTGACCGCTGGTCCACGGCCGAAGCCATGGTCTCTGTCGGCGGGCAGCAACGGCTTACCCTGGTTCTATGCCGCGTTAGACTGGTTTCGAGGGCGTCTCTTCGCTCTCGGCGGCTCTTCGATCCGCAAGCAACGAATCCAAAGCCTTATGTTCTGGGCCAAACGGGCGTTGATACAAAAATGAAGTCACGGGAGTCGTCGTTTCATGACCGCCCGACGATGGGTTGCCACGGTGAACAACTACCTCTCTGTTTGTTTCTTCGTCGATACCCAGAAACCACCGATCACCATTTGTGCTGGAGGCAAATTCTCTTAGATTTTCCAATTTAGTGCTCCTTCTAAAGGTAAAAGTAAGAGCTTGGAGCTGGAATTACGATGAAATACTTCGCCGGGCTTCACTCTGTCTAGGTTGGGCGTTCAATCCGGTTCTGGCCGAATTACTTCCGTCACTTCCAAGATCCGGTAGGCCGATGGAATGCGTGGCGCTTTCGCCTCCTGATAGCTATACGCTTCCATCATGTCGCGGACGACGTCCGACATCGCTCCAGATGCCAACCGCGGCCCTAGGTCGCCCGGTGAGGCGCGCAGAGTATGCCCCGCCTCGATAATCTGGGCTCGCTCCTGCTCATACGTCCATTCCGTAAACGCTCTCGTCATGCCGCGTCTTCCCCTCGATATGGCCAGAGGCCGAGTTGCTGCCGGAGTGCCACGAGGATCTCATCCTCATAGGTAATCCGTATTTCATGGACCGGGCGCCGCGACGAATGGCGCCGAAGTCGATCGCGTTGAAGTCCGAGACGAGTGACGGGCGGCGGACGAGATCCGGATTGGCGATGAGAAGACGCATCGGCATACAGCTCGCCGGCGTTGCCCGAATTGCCAGTGATCAGCATCAAGACCAGGCGAAGATGCTCCTCGCCGTGCCTGCGCCCGATTTCGCGGACGGTGGGCTTGCAGAAGCACTCCCGGGCGCGGCGGCTGGTCGGGCTGTGGTGCTCCCGAAGAGTGACGCCGCACTCGCGATCTTGAAGATGTTGACGCTTCTATTCAACGAGGCCTCTCAGCGTCGGCGGCTGGTTCCGTTCGTCTGCTTCTTCCATTACGAGCTTCGGATACCCATGTTTGCAGAGCCCCCTGCCTCATTGCCGGTCATGGAACAATGTGACGCCGCAGCGCATTTGGCTTTATTGACATCCCACACGATTGGAGCGTAGCTGTGTTGGTACACCGATGGAAAAAGCCCCTCGTGCTTGGAGATAGCCGCATCCGCATCGTTGTCGGCTCCCCCGAGGAGGCTCTGACCTGGCTCATCCATGAGCCAAACCAGAGCACAGCCAAATGGCAACGAGCATGGCAAGCTTGCCGAGCGGTCATTGAGGGTCGGATGAGGGCCGAAGACGCCAAGTCCGCCGTTCAGCTCGCGGCTGCGCGCTAAGTCGCCAATACTGATGCCGTTCGGGGATCTGTTCAACGCTCACCCCGCCATGACGCTTGTATTCAGCGGTGAGGTAGTCGACGACTGCCTTGGGCTCCTCTAAGCCGGCCGCTTCCATTGCTTGCTGACACCCCTTCAGCGAAAGCTCGTCGGCGCGCTAGTTTCCGACCGTTCCGTTGCGGCCCTTCACCCATGCGATTGTCAGACCGGTGCTAGCGTTGAGCTTGGCGTCGATCTCCTTCCACAGGTCGAGGTTTTGATCTCCCCGGTCTCCGGCTTCGTGGCGTTCGGGCCATTCCGGCTCCAACCGTTGCGCTTCCACTTGTGACGCCAGTCGTTGCAGCCGTTGACGACATACACACCATCGCACCAGATCGTGACCGGCTTGTCTTTCATGAAGGCGTGGAGCACTCACTGGATGGCTTTGAGCATGCGATGCATTTGGCCGCGGCAGCTTCTGATTGTCGGGAAGATCATACTCGACGCGCTCGCGTGGCAGGTTTTCAGGCAGGCGTCTGCGGCCGCGCTTCTTGTCCTTCGCCCCGTCGACGGATGCCAACCCGTGTCCGGAAGGTCGACGACGTCGTTCTCTTCGCTGTCGGCGTCATCCTCATCCGCAACCTGCTCGGCTTCGTTGAAGATACGATCAACCTGCTTTTCGCTGCGCGGCGCAAACCGATGTAGCCGTGCAAGCGCCAGCTCTTCCTCGAGCTTGACGACGCGCTGCGAAAGCGCTTCCTTCCGGCTTTCAGCGCGGCGATTTCGGCAGCATTTGCCGCCAACGGCGCCATCAGCTCTGCAACGCTCGGTTCGCCGGTTCGCGTCATCGTAGTTTTGAATCTGAACCGCCACCCCGCGTCAACCGCTCAATTCGCCGCCTCAGCCCGCGACCTGATATTGTCGAACCGGATGACGGACCATCGCGTCGATGTCGATGCCATCGAGGATCCAGTGCAACTGCTCGGTCGTAAGAACAACGACCGGCACCTCACGGCGCGGCCATCGGAACTTGTCCTCGGTCAACCGCTTCAGAACCAGCGCAAAGCCCGACCGGTCGAAGAACAAGAGCTTCATACGGTGGTGACGACAGCGGCACAGGATGGACCTGCTTGGCCCGTCTCCCTCACCCATGAGTGGACGAGGCTACTGGCAAAGTCCGACCTGCCCCGTATTCGCTTCCAGGAGCAACGGCACTCCCACGCGACGCAACTACTGGCGGCTGGCGTACATCCGAAGATCGCCAGCGAGCGCCTCGGACACTCGACGATCGGCATAACCCTTGATCTTTATTCGCACGTGATGCGGGGGATGCATGCAAACGCCGCAGAGCAAGTTGACGCGGCCATCAAAGCTGCTAAAAAGCCAGCCGTCGAGTGATTGGGTAGCAAATCGGTAGCAAACGCCGATTCTTTGAAATCAACAGAATGTGGATTTTGCAACCTTTTCAATCGGATGGAAGAGTGTCCGAGTGGTTTAAGGAACCGGTCTTGAAAACCGGCGTGCGGGAGACCGTACCGTGGGTTCGAATCCCACCTCTTCCGCCAAAACTCATTGATTTCATTGCATTTTATTGAGTTTTCCGGCGAAAATAGCAGATTATCATAACGCATTTTTAGGCTCATTTCAGCCGACGGGAACTTTCCGTCACGCCGTCTGTTTTTACTATGCAGCGCTTCCAACTCGCTGTGGGACTATGCATCGCCCAAGTGCAAGTCCGCAATCGGCCCGGCGCTAGCCCCCAGCTCGCCGGGCTTTGCTTTCTTCGCGGAACCTTTGAACGGCACAAAAGTTCACTTAACAGCGGCACCTCTCCTGTAGTGTCGTACGGCTTGCAGCTTTCATGCTGCCAGGCCGTGGTGCCGGAGCCCGGCCAGACCAACGCCGGGCTCTTTTTCTCCAAAGACGAAAAAAGTCCGCCTCCAGGGGAGACGGACCAATTTCAAATGACTATTCGATGTTGCCTGTCGCCACCCATTACTTCTGCGACGGGGCTAGACTGCATCATGAAAGTTAAGGAGTCGCTAATGCACGCGGGGTCCTGCGGGTGTTAGCTGCAGCCACCGGATATGGATCAGGTCAAGAGAAGCCCGCCCGGCATTAGCGCCGACTGGAAGGGTAAGGCCGATCGCTACTAGGCTTCGTCCCAAATGTCCGGATCTTTATTCATCTGCTGAACGATGAGCCCAGAATGGAAGCGGATGAACTGTTCTTGTTGCACCCACCATTGAAATCCGTCTTGCAGTGCAGCGATGAAGTGCGACAGTTCGGACGTGCTGTGCGCTTTAATATCGTAGCGCCGCACCGGAAATTCAGTGTCCATCAAGATATTCTCTTCCCAATCAAGCCTCGAGGAGATTTCATAGCCATCACTATGGGTAGCCCTGTTGGACAATTCCTTCAGTGATTGATATCGCGCAGCCAGTTCCTCCGCGCCGCCGCTGCCCTCCCATTGGTTTACGGCCGAACGGAGTTCTGGATTGTTTTTTATCTGTTCCGAATGGTGTCGAAAATACCATAGAAACAGTTCAAATATCCCATTGTCACGACGTAAATTGCCGCCGATCCCATCTGCTCCAAAGAACCTGCCGAAAGAGGTCCACTGATTGCTTTTAGAGGAGCGTCAATCTTCCGATGTAGCTCTTCTAGTAGCCCCGCAGGTGTGGACTTTTTCATTTTTGTTCGATTCGCCATTCGCTGTCTTTCAGTCCCGTCTCTTTTTCTCAATGACTCGCAATTGCGATAACCCAGTAGTGCCCTGACTGCTAGATAGTCCAGCCTATTGGCAGCCAGCACACGACAACCAAAAAGGCAGACGACTGTCGAAATCGAGCCGGCCGGCGCGCTGCTTGTGTAGGCGCAGGTGGTGACCGCGCCGGTCATAGGTGACTGTGAATAAAAGAGGTACACCTTCATGGCGGCCGGCGCGCATTCTGCGCCTAGAACTTCTTTCGTGGGGTGATGAGATCCCATAGCTCACCGAGCCGATACGACTTGAACAGCAACCAGTCCTTGGCTGCTCCGCGCATCCCGTTGCATTCACGACATGCAGCGGCGAGGTTGTCGGGATGGTTCCATCCCCTCCTCCGCCCAAGCTTCAAGTGCTCCAGCGTCGCCGCAAGCGGCTTGTTCTTGTCGGCGGGGTGGATAGCAAGGATCATTGGTCGATCACAATAGCAGCAGCGACCATTCTGCTTCTGAAAGAGCTCGTGAACGTACGGACGCCTTACCTTCGTCTTCACAACTGATCTCCACGGGGATCAATGAGTGTATTTGAGTGTAGGAGGCATGCCGCAGTTTGCCGTCGTGGGTCCAAGCTCGAAAGTTGAAATGCCTCGGCAGAAGAGAAATATTACCATGACCAGTTGATCCTGCCGCGATCGGTCGACCGGCTTTTCACAGCAAGTGAGGCGATCACAAGCGCCAGCCGCCTGCTGGTCTGCGTCTCCTCTCAATCGACCTTGACAAGCGCGTCCAAGAGAGACGCTATTGGGCTCGCAACGTCGTAGAAAGACGAGGATAGGATGAGGTTCAGCAGACCGGCAGTCGCAGGCGTGGTTGGCGTGGCGGCGTTTGTGTTTGGCGCGTGCCTTGCGGCATCGCTTGCGCTCGCACAGGAAGTCGAGCCGCCCGCTCCATGGGTTAAGCTTACTGGTTCGCATGCCGGAGCGGTCGGAACATGCTCTATCGATGAGCCGACCGACAACGAGGCTTGTTACATGGTCCGTTGCGACGCCAAGAACGGTCTCATTTTCGAGATTGGCGATGCCGCTGTTGGCGAGATGGGCCTGCGATCGGCGCGCTTCGAGATTGGGAGGTATAAAGAGACGATCCGCCTCGACGGCAACAGTCCCGATCGGCGAATGATTGTTCTCTCAAAGCATCCGAAGCTGCTTGCCGCCCTTACGTCTGGCGCTGATTTCGCCACTATGTACGCCGTCGAGGCCGATGTGAAATACAGCACCGGCTATGAACTTACGGGGGCGCGAGACCAGATATCTCGCATGGCAAGGGGCTGCCCAACCAAGCCGTGACGACGGGCAAGGGTTCTGACCGACCATGACGCCCGATTGCCCAAAGCTGCGTTTTGCGGTCGCGCATCCGATGATGCCGCAGGACTGTAATTGGCGTTGCGATCGCTTCGAGAAACACGACGCTCTTCGCCCGGACCCTGGACGTAGAAACCGCATCTGTGATCGGCTGGTCCGGGTCTGCGGCGGTCGTTGCTGCCCAAGCGTCCCGTCTTCGGCGTGATCACTGACTGTCGATTTATGTTGTCGCACTGTCCAAAGATGCAGCTCTCAACGGCTTAGCAAGAGAGCTTGGTTGCGAGCGCGGGCCGGACGCGCAGTTCAACGACAAATGTCAATTGCACTACTACTAGACCGCCGAGCAAAGGCCTGGAATAACTCAGCCGGCGTCGAAGCCAGAGAGTATGCGAACTCTGGGTGAGCTTGCGCAATATGAGGCACTGTTCGCTTTGTGTGTCCGGAATGCAAACGGTGGAAGTCAATCGATCGGTGGGAGATACAGCGAAAGCTTGGGAAGGGATTGACGCTGGGGCAACTCGCTGGCGTCATGCGCTGCAAATGCGGACATAAAGGTGCACGATTGAAGTTGGAGCATCTGTCGCGAGACTGAATTGGTGATAGCAGACGAGGGACTCTGAGATGATGAAATTGAGTTTGATAAGGATCTTCATTCTAGCCTTGCCGGCGCTGCCCCTATCAGAAGCAGCTCGAGCGGACACGCTTCCGCTTTCGAAGATTAATCGCAAAATCGAGAGCCACATTCAGACCAGCAACACGAAGAAGAACGTTCAATGTCTCGCCTTCATACTGAAGGACTTTCAGGAGCGAAAAATCCCCAAGTCGAGAATTCTCGTTACCTTCGACGATCCGAACATTGACGGCATTGGTATCGGACTGGACGAGACGGACGAGAACTACACTTGCGAAGCCGGCGAACTGCGATCCTGGGAAGAAAATGAGTATCAGGTTGCGAAGAGATTTTAGCAGCCGGATGTCTGCCTATCTTCGGCGGGGTCGCATGCCTTGACTATAACGGCGACAGCCACAAGCTTTGATTGGCGAGGAGGCTAATCATGTGCGGGCGCATCTACATCAAAGCAACGCTCGAGGAGATGCTGCAGAACTTCGTGTTTGCCGGCCGGGTGAGGTCGGGAGCCTAAGCAACCAGTTCCCGCGGTACAACGGCGCCCCATCCCTCTACTATCCCATCATCATCCGGGACATGGTGCGGGAACCCGACATCATGGGGCCAGTCTTCGTATCTGCCCGTTGGGGTCTACAGCCATGCTGGATGAAGCCCGGAGTTGTTTGTGAACATCGGACCTAAGTCCGAGATTGATCGGGCGCCTTCAGGACCTTTGTCCGACTGTTCAAGCTGGCCTTGTCCTGCATAATTTGTGCTGTCCCAAACCCCATCGGACACTGGAAGGCTCCGAGCGAACCAACTCGCATCAAACCCTTCGGAGCCTTCCGGAACCCGGGTTGCGCCGTTCGCCCCGAGGTCCTTTCGCTTGGACCTAAGTCTATTCAATCGTGCGACCTTCGGGTGATGCCAGATCACAGGGCGCCCCGTATGCTTCAGGCATCCTCATTCCCAAGGATACGATGCAGCCCGTATATGGCGGACGGACCTACCCTCCGCAGTATCCGGGAACTGCCCGTTGTGGCTCGCACTTTTGCGAGTAGTTATCCGTGATCTGGCCTGCTGTCTTGCTGTCATCCCGCAAGTCATAAAGGAGAGACAGTTATGAACGACGCCAAACCCGCTTTCCTCGCTTTCCGGTACTCTGATGGTACTTGGACGGTTATGATTGTCGGCGAGGAAGGAATCTCCGAGGTTCAAGAAATGACGGCCGCCAAGCTGATCGAGATAATCGAGACTCTGGAGAGCGTGAACGAAGCGCAAGAGACGGACTGGTGGGATATATTCCACTAAAATGGCGTGAGGCATCCGCGATCGCTGTCAATGGGAATCATGAACGGTTTGAGCCGCCGCCGCGCGACCCAAACAGGAAGACTGCGCGTTGACGCCGCCGCTAAAACAAAAATAGCCCTGCCACCGGTTAGGGCAACGGGGACCCCGAGGCGAGAGACCAGCCTTGGGTAACTCTACCTTGCCCTAGTTCGACGCGTAACGTTGTTGGCGAGTTCGCCGGTTGTGGCGAACTGACCGAACAGTGCAGTGAGCTTGGCTTCTTCATTGCGATCCAGACGGTGCAGTGAGCAGAAGTCCGCGATGCACCAAACCTTCGTTGCGGCGATAGGTTCGGCTGCGGTCGAATCGATGTGTTGCATTATGAGTCCTCCCAACGAGGACGCTACCGCAAATTAGCTCAAAGTAAAATAAAACAATCGCCACTAAATTGCAGTTCCCATTGCGATGGCGCTGCCTCCTCGGGAGACGTCGCGATCGTGCGGCAAGTTGAGGTCCGGACAGATAAACCGGTAACCTCCTCCCTGCCGCGTTTGCTATTTGAGCCGATTGGCTGCTTTATCGCAAGAATCCCGATCCGAGCCGTGCGTATTGATTATGCGCCTTGCGTCCGCGATTGCGATCCCATGCTTTTTTGCAAACGGAGCGACCTCGTAGGGGTCCCGGGTTGGTAGCCCGCCATGGTCGGCCTTGCCGCGCCTCGGCTTATTGTATGCCATCTTTGGCCTCCTTCGTTACATGGGAACAATTCATGGCATATTCGGTTGAAGACCGGCGGAGCAAAGAGGCCGCCGAATATCGGCGCCTTTATCGGACCGCCAGATGGCGCCGGATACGTCATCACCAGTTATCGATCCAGCCACTCTGTGAATGGTGCCTCGAACAAGAGGTCGTTACGGCCGCCACTGAAGTGCACCATTCCGATGGCGGGCACAAGGGCGATGTAGATAAGTTCTGGAATGGGCCTCTCCTTTCGACCTGCAAACCATGTCACTCATCAAGAGGGCAGCGTGAAGATCTTGGGCAAGATGTCCTGCTTTTCGATGCGCCCGGAACCACCGCTCCCCGCCTCTGGATCCCTTGCGGGAGAAACTGCGGCAGCAAGAGCAGACACACATCGGATGATCCACCAGTCCCGTATGAGCGTTGAATGACTTTGCTGATTATCTCAAAGTAAAATAGGCTTCCCGACTTTCTCCCACTCCTTTGTCGTTGTGATCCGGTTTCCGTCGTGGCTCACCTCATGCGCGAGGCGACTGTCTTACGTGGCGCCTTCCCCGGTGACGAAGCCTGACCGGGAACGAACGCTTGGCGAAGTCCCGCCGTATGAGGCATTGTTCGCCTATGCCCCATTGCAAGCGGCGCAAACCCATCGACCGTTGGGAGATACAAAGGAAGTTTCGAAGAGGATTGACGCTAGGCCAGGTCGCAGGTTTCATGCGATGCAAATGCGGCCATAAGGGCGCGCGATTGATGGTTAGGAATCTGTCGCGATGAGCATCGAAAACCACTCGAAGGCGCCTGGCGCCAACATTCACGTAAACCACTATTGCTGTGTGGAGGGATGCGGGAAATGGGGAGGCTTCGGCCACGCCTCTTCCAAGGGCGTCGAAACGCGATGGTGGTGTGCCGAGCATTATCCGTATTGGGATGACATCAAGAAGGCGGATGGACGAGATCAGTGACGCGCCAGATCTACTTACCTGCGCTACCGCCAGTCAGTAACTGCACGAGCGACCGTCGCTAGGTCTGAAGCCATCCGCGCAGGCTCGATTCATTGAATCTCCAGGCTGATAGCCTGATGCCGAGCCCATTGAGTTCGGTGGAGTCGAGCAGGCCGATGTGAGCGCAGAAAGGCTAATCATCGCTCCGGCTGCTATTAAAACACGAAATCTGCTCATCTTTGCTTCACCTCCCCAGGGCGGATACGCTGCAGGCAGCAATGTATCGCACCATTAGGTAGATGCGAGGGGCGTTACGCAAGGAAGTGGAAATAAATGACCGCCGACGAACGCTCGCTCGACTTATGCCGCGCAATGCGGGGCCAGGAGTGGTCGCGATGAGCGTCCTCCTATGATTGACTGTCGTACGCATATCGGGAATATCTTCCCTCAAGCTTCGCGGCTAGCAGCGATTGGTCGGTCCGCAGCGAAACTTAGAGGAGTCGCTCGATGGTGGCCAATTACTTAGCGAATTCCTGAACTCCTGTATGCTGTCGAGATTCTCTTTGCTCGTGGTTGTCGCAGCTTGGCTGCCTTTCACGAGCTTTTCGTAGAACGCCGGTTGGGAAAAAACGCCCCAGTTGGACGTGATTGGCAAGGCACTTCCGGTTGACCCGTCGCCTCGTTTACTAGCCATTGTCTCAAGCTGAGAAATTCGCTCGTTCGCGACTTTCAATGCCTCGTTGACTGTCGTTAAAGCCGCGTTGGCTTGAGCATTGTCTTGCGCAAGCTTCTCTAGTTTGGCGGTCAAGTCGAGCGTCTCTCCCCCGCTGGTATATCTGAGCACTCCGGATGACCATTCGAAGTTCGCCACGGATGGCTATGCCAGCAAGATTGCACCAGCTGCCAGTACGATTGCATGCCCATTGGTTACGGTTCGGCCGACGGCTATGAATATGACCGTGATGATCATGACTGCGGCGCCAATCAACGGGACCGCGTTTTGAGTAACCCACTGCATGATTGCCCCCAATTTGCTTAGGGAAGCATCATCTTGAAATTGGATAATGTAAATGTTGTGCACGCCACTTGCACGGGCGATGTCTGGTAGGTTGCAGGCTAATTCCAGTAAGTCAGCGCCGTCTCCCCGGGCACCAGTAAACGCCAAGCCGTCCGAGATCTCTTCCGCGATATATCGCGGCTCAGGGACTTGCAAAGAACCTGTTGGTCGGCCGGGAAAGGCCGAGGTGCTCACGCAGCGTCGTGCCCTCGTAGTCCTGCCTGAAAATCCCTCGCCGCTGCAGTTCGGGTACGAGCCGATCGACGACATCGTCGAGACCTTGAGGAAGATATGGGAAGACGACATTGAAACCGTCGCTGCCGCGCTCCTCCAGCCACTGCGCCATCTCATCGGCAATCGTCTCCGGCGTGCCGACAAAGGCAAGACCGGAGTAGCCACCATAGCGCTGCGCGAGCTGCCGAACAGTCAACTGCTCTTTCTGGGCAAGCCTCAGCACCTGCGCGCGACCAGTCTTGCTGGCATTCGTCTCCGCTATATCAGGCAGCGGCCCATCCGGATCGAAGCCCGAAGCATCGTGACCAAGAGCGATCGAGAGCGAGGCGATGGCGCTGTCATAGTGCACGAGGCTATCGAGATGCGCCCGCTTCGTGTGCGCCTCCTCAATGCTGTCGCCGATGACGATGAAGGCGGCCGGCAGAATCTTGAGGCTATCGGGATCCCGACCAATCGCGGACATGCGCCCCTTGATATCGGCATAGAGCGCCTGCGCGGCGCGGAGATCGCGTGGCGAGCAGAACACCACTTCTGCCGTCTCGGCGGCGAGCTGGCGTCCCGGTTCGGACTGCCCCGCCTGCACGATCACCGGCCAGCCCTGCGGCGGGCGGGCGATGTTGAGCGGGCCGCGCACGCTAAGCTCCTCGCCCTTGTGATTGAGGACATGCATCCTCGTGGGATCGAAGAACTGGCCACTTTCCACATCGCGCGTAAATGCGTCGTCGGCGAAACTGTCCCAGAGGCCGGTGACGACGTCGTAAAATTCCCGGGCACGATGGTAGCGCTCGCCGTGCTCGACATGTTCCACGAGACCAAAATTCAGCGCGGCATCGGGATTGGCGGTCGTCACGATGTTCCAGCCCGCCCGCCCGGCGCTGATATGGTCGAGCGAAGCGAAGCGGCGGGCAACGTGATAGGGCTCGTCGAAGGTCGTCGAGGCCGTCGCAACGAGGCCGATCCGGTCAGTGACTGCAGCAAGAGCCGATAGCAGCGTGAACGGCTCGAAGGACGTTACCGTCTGGCTTCGCTTTAGGGCCTCCACCGGCATGTTGAGCACGGCGAGGTGATCCGCCATGAAGAAGGCGTCGAACTTCGCCGCCTCCAGCTTTCGCGCAAACTCCTTCAAGTGCTTGAAGTTAAAGTTCGCGTCGGGATAGGCGCCGGGGTAGCGCCAGGCTCCCGTATGCAGGCTGACAGGGCGCATGAATGCCCCAAGGTGCAATTGTCGCTCCTGTGCCATCAAGCGCTCCCGTCCGATACCCTACCCCTTGCCCGAGCGTTTACGCCTGCGGCTGCTTGGTCTTGCGCAGATACGGAAGCACTGTGTCAAACGAACCGAAGCGGGTTGCTGCGTCCTCGTTCGAGACGGCAGCTGTGATGATGACGTCCTCACCCTGCTGCCAGTTCGCCGGCGTCGCAACCTGATGCTTTGCCGTCAATTGGATGGAATCGATCGCGCGAAGGATCTCGTTGAAGTTTCTCCCTGTCGTCATCGGGTAGGTGAGGACCAACTTGATCTTCTTGTCCGGGCCGATGATGAAGACGGAACGGACGGTCGCATTGTCCGCCGGCGTGCGTCCCTCCGACGTTTCCCCGGCTCCAGCGGGCAGCATGTCGTAAAGCTTGGCGACCTTCAGGTCCTTGTCGCCGATCAACGGGTATTCAACATCGAAACCGGTCGCCGTCTTGATGTCGTTTTTCCACTTGCCGTGACTTTCCACCGGATCCACGGAGATGCCGATGATCTTGGCGCCGCGCTTGCGGAATTCGGGCTCCAGTCCTGCCATCGCGCCAAGCTCGGTCGTGCAAACCGGCGTGAAGTTCTTCGGATGCGAGAAGAGCACCGCCCAGCCATCACCGATCCAGTCATGGAATTGGATGGCACCCTGCGTGGTGTCGGCGGTGAAATCAGGTGCAATATCGTTGATGCGGAGGCTCATGAGCGTGGATCCTTGCTGGTGAAATGGCGTTGGTTTTCAATGACGGGTGAATTGTCTAGCCGTTTTCAGCCGCTGTTCAAGCACCTGCGTCAAAACGGTCGCCTGATGAAGGATAGCGGCAAAGCTTGCCTTGTCAGCCGCGGCAATATCCACGCTCATTCTGTCGATGATTTGACAGAGCTTCTCAATGTTCGGGGCGTCAGATTGGTCGTCCAGATCATGCGCAAATTCTAGGAGAACCCACACAAGTCGACGAAGTGTTCGCCGGCGAGTTTCACCCGATATCGTCGATGATCGGCTTGGCGACGCCATGAGATCCTCTACCACGCGGACGAAGCCTCTCTGCCGAGAGGCGGCTTTTTCTGCGGTATTTTATCGAGATGGCGAGTTCTGGCTTTCAGCGTTTCGAAAACACGGTAGCCGCCTGGCCAACGGCCGTAGCCGCTGGCGACATTGACGTGTCCGGCCAAACCGGCGTTGCGCAACTCGCTGCCCCAGAGGCGAGCAAAGAGTGTCAGGCGATCGAGCGACATGTAATGATCGTTCAGGCTGCCGACGACGATGCTGGGAAACGGCAGCTCAGCCGTCGGCATCGTGCCGAAAGCAATCTGGCCGGGATGAAGCTTCTCGGTCGCCGGCAGATCGCATGGTGCCACCAGCAGCGCTCCCCTCACCCGTGCCGCCGCAGGCCTTGTGGCGAGGCTCGCCGCCAGCAGACATCCTAAGCTATGGGCCACGATGTAGGCCTCGCCGGCCTCTTCGAGCACGGCCTCGAGCGTTGCCCGCCAGAGACTCAAGTGCGGATGATCCCAGTTGTCCTGATGGACGAGGCGACTTTCGGGATGATCCCGCAGCCAGGCGGTTTGCCAATGCGCATCTTCTGATCCGAAGAGCCCGGGAAGAATAAGTACTGGCGTCATCATCAATCCTTATCGCGTCGCGTGACCGAGCTATCTGTTCCTAGAGAACGCCGAGAGTGATCGCGAAGAGGAACCCGAAGGCGAGCACTGTAGCCGCAGAAGCGGCCATATCCGCCAAAACACCTACAAGCCGGTTTCGCGGAGCGATGCGGCGATCATCGAAAACAGCCATGACGATCCTCAGTACCAGGGCCCCGGAGATGGGTTCCAATAGTAGATCTCATAGTCACGGGCCGTCGGCTCGCCGTCACTGTGCAGCTCGATCCGCGGTGCGCCCGCCGCCAGTTGGGAAGGCCCGAGGCCGACGGCCCACCGGATCCATAAAAGAAGAGACTGCAGCATCGGTTTCTCCTTGCTTACCTTATCAGATCAACTGGTTGCGCCTCGCATTCGAAAGTAAGTCCGCGGCGCTGGCGACCGGGCCGAACAGCATCAGCAGACGGTTTTGCTCGCGCACCGTCAGCCGATAACGGCGAGCAAAATCGAAGACGCTCCAAAGCTCGCTTCCCATTGACGTCTTCTCCGCACTGTCCACGTCGCCCCTCCAGAGCTCACTCGGCGGCCTGAAGCGTGGCCTTTGGCGACGGGAGGAAAGAGAACGCGGCCAGCTCATCGACGACAGAGCCAATGCGGCCAGACAGCGACTCCGAGGCGACCTTGTAGTCTACGAAATCGCGGTCCGAGGCATAGACGGCGGTCGGCAGCGTGTGGGCCATGAAGAAACCGAACAGCGGCCGTAGCTGATGCTCGACAATCAGGGCATGGCGATCCCCGCCACCGGTCGCGGAGATGATGATCGGCTTGGAGCGCAGTTCGCTCGGCTCGATAAGATCGATCAGATGCTTGAACAGGCCGGGATAAGATCCCTTGTAGGTCGGCGAGCCCACGACCAGGACATCCGCCTTGACGATATCATCGAGAACCTGGTTGGCCTGTTCATCCAGCTCGCTGCGCCACAGGGCAGTGCCCAATGATGGGCCGACGTCCTTGAGATCGTAGATCTTCGAGGAAAAGCCATAGTTTGCAGCGGCAAGCCCGGCAATATGCTCAACCAGGGCATAGGTCTTGGACGGACGGTTGAAGCTACCGGCAATGCCCACCAATCGCAGCGACATAAATCTCTCCTTCGTTGTTGCATCAAATATTGTCTATAAAAATAGTGAACAAAAGAAATGACGTTCCGTTGTGAGGAGGAAGCGTGAAATTCGATGCCCCTCAAGCAAGCCATCGCGGCCGCTTGGCTTCCGCAGCGCTTGCAAGCCTTTTTTTGGCAAAGCCTGCGAGACAGCGAGCAATAGCCAGACCATGGCCGGCCGCATGTTGAAATACGACCGGCGGTACAGGCGCTGGCGCCGGCATCCGCTCAAGCCGCCTGAGGCGGCACGAGCTTGAATCGCGAAATAGCCAATATTTGTGGGAACCTTTGCTCGCGCTGTCCGTTAAATAACTGCAGCGTTTGAAATCCGCGCTGCCGGACCAGCATCGCCTATGTAGGTCCGCAAAAAGGCCCGGTGGATTCTATCCCGCCGGGCTTTTCTTTTGACACTCTCTTCCACAAAATCTTGCATTGATTCAACGCAATTGAGGTTCGTTTTGAACAACTTGCGGTCTCGCGCATTACCTACCGACTCCAACTGGGAGACAGGAACATGACGATCATCGCCAAAGTTGCTACTGCCTTGTGCGTGCTCATTGCATTGAGTTCGTGCGCAAACACCATCAAGGGCTTTGGACGCGATACGGCCAATACCGTCAATGCGACCCAGAACGCCGGCAATCGCGTCGCGAACGCTGCGTCCCGTTAATCTCGTTGACGGCCTCGCGGTCACTTTATTGGGCGGCGCCTTATGCTTCCGGGCAAAAGCCTGCCGGCGTCGTCCTTGGCAGGTCCCCATACTGTGCTTCCGCACCCGACGTCTCAAATGGCGTCAAATCGTCCGAAATAGTCGGTGGGCCTTGAAATCGCGTTGATGGCGGCAAAGATTCATTTGGATGCGATGGAGGCCAAGCCATGTCGAACTACAGAGAGGAAAGGCGGTTTCGGTGTCAGGACGACGGAGGGAAAACCTACGTTGTCATTCAGCAGATCAGGATTTCTGGCCAGAACGCGGCTTCGCCCAAGACCGACTATATGACGGAGGACGGCGAGATCGTGAATCGGCTTGACGAGGAACATTTCCTCCTTTTGCTCGATGGCCAGATATTGCATATTCCCCATGTTTCAGATGCTGATCATTGAGCCGCGGCGTTTGTCTGCCTCGGCGGACCGCGAGACTTCTATTTTGGCAGCATGTGATCCTGCACGTTGCTGAAATTGCGAGCGGCTGTCTTTCGCCTGCATTTAGTCTCGATACGTTTAGCGCCCGGCCGTGCGGCGCAAGCTCCATCGAATCATAACTCTGCGATCATCTCGCACATGACTGGAACATGAACGCCGGTTTCAGTGCGCATTCATTCGCCAGATCTAATCTGTCGAACCAACAGCGCTCCAAAGGCGTTACGTCAGCAGATACAGATGGAGACCGATCATGAGAAAGCTTATTGTTGCAGCTGCCGGACTTGCGACGCTGCTCGTGAGCGCACCGGCTTTCGCGGACGGCGTATACTTCGAATTCGGCTCCGGACCACGTTACTATGACGACACGCCACCGCCCCGCTACTACAGACACGAGCCACGCTATGTCTACGACGATGATGACGATAATTACTATCGTCCGCGCTACGCGCGACAGGTGTGCTGGGAGCAGCCCTACCAGAAGAAGAGCCATCACCACTACATCACCAAATACAGGACCGTCTGCCGCGATCGCTAATCCGTCGTGTCGTGATGACTTCAATTGCAGGGCAATGGCGCGCACGAACGGCGCGCCATTCCAATTCAATGCAGCACGTGCTGCCCGTACACTCCGACACCTACCTATTCTCCCAAAGCGCGAAAAGGTGATTGGCCCCGATGCCTGGGCTGCGATAGGACTTCGCGCATGATTGCCTGCCGCCGGAGTCCCTAAGTGTCGATTGCCGATATTTCATTGTTGAGCGCCCTGTTTGCGGGCGCGCTGTCGTTCCTGTCTCCTTGCGTGCTGCCTCTCGTTCCGCCCTATCTCTGCTATATGGCCGGCATTTCCGTCGAGCAGTTCCGCGGCGGCAGCGCGGTCGCCGTCGCTCCGGATGCGCGGCGGGGCGTGCTGTTTTCAGCGCTTTTCTTCACACTCGGCTTTGCGACCGTTTTCGTGGCGCTCGGAGCTGGTGCATCCAGCATCGGCATGGCGCTTCGCCAGCATCTCGACCTCCTGGCAAAGATCGGCGGCCTCATTATCATAGTCATGGGTTTGAATTTCCTCGGGGTCTTCCGGATTGGAATTCTGGCCCGAGAGGCACGCTTTCAAGGCAGCGGCAAGCCGGCGACGCTGACAGGTGCCTATGTTATGGGGCTGGCCTTCGCCTTCGGCTGGACGCCTTGCATCGGCCCGGTGCTCGGTGCAATCCTCGGCGTCGCGGCCTCGCGGGAGACAGTCGGTTCAGGCGCCGGGCTCCTCGCCGTCTATTCCCTCGGCCTTGCCGTCCCGTTCTGGATTGCCGCGGGCTTTTCCGGTGCCTTCATGCGCTTTCTGACGCGCTTCCGCCGACATCTCGGAGCTGTCGAGAAAGTCATGGGCTCGTTCCTGATTCTGACCGGCCTCGCTTTCATGTTCGGTTTCGTCAGTGATGTCGCAATCTGGTTCCAGCAGACCTTTCCAATCCTGATGAAAATCGGCTAAGCCGGGCGATCGATATTGCTCGGAAAGTGGCCTTTCACCCCTTCATCCTGTCGACGGCGCTGGGCTTTCTTGTCGCCGGCTTCCATATCGACCAGCCGCTGCCCTTCAAGCGCTTCGTCGATTACCTTGCGCAGGCTGCTGCGCTCTGCGCGCTGTTTGCGATGGGAGTCACCCTGGCCTTCGGCCGCTGAAGCGTATACCTGCCGAGATCGGCTATATCGTGCCGGCCAAGCTCATCGTGCACCCGCTTGTCGTCTATTTGGCGCTGACGGCCGTCGGCGGCTTCGATCCGGTTTGGATCTATGCCGCGGTACTGCTCGCCGCCCTGCCGACGGCGACCAATGTCTTTGTCATCGGGCAACAATACGGCGTCTGGCAGGAGCGCGCTTCGGCGACAACCCTGATCACGACGGCGCTTTCCGTCGTGACCGTCTCGCTCATCCTGATTGCGATAAAATCAGGCTTTCTTCCGGCTTAGCTTTTCCTTGATGGCATCGGGAATGTCGCGGAAGCCGCGACCGGGCTCGATGCCCTCGCGCATGACAATGCTGCGCAGCGGCGGCAGTGCCGACAGGATATGCAGGCCAGCAGCACGCATCATTTGAACAGGCAGGAAATCGGACAGCAGCGAGCGGTTGAGAAGATCGACGCTTGCCGTGCGGGTCATGATATCGGCGCGGCGCTTGCGATCGAACCGGTCGCCGGCATCGGCAGCGATCGGCAGTTCGGACCGCGTGCAAAGAATCTCCGAAAGCGCCATGACATCGCGCAGGCTGAGATTGAGCCCTTGTGCACCGATCGGCGGGAAGACATGAGAGGCTTCGCCGATGAGGGCGATCCGCCCCTTGCCGGAGCGATGGGCCACCATGCCGGAAAGCGGCCAAAGCTGCACACCTTCTTCAACCGTCACCTTGCCGAGCAACGACTGCATTCGCTCCTCGACCACATTGCTCAACTCAACCAGCGAGAGCTCGTTGCGCGCAACCGCATCCGAGGGGTTCTGCACCCAGACGAGGCTGGAGCGATTGCCCGGCAGCGGAACCTGGGTGAACGGCCCACTTTCCGTATGGAACTCCGTCGAAATATTCTCATGCGGCAGCGAATGTTCGAAATTCAACACCATGGCCGATTGCGGATAGGACCATGTGCGCACATCGATGCCGGCTGTTTCACGGAGCTTCGACTTGCGCCCGTCAGCGCCAACCGCGAACGTCGCCGAAATGACTTCGCCGTCGGCGAGCGTGACGGTCACCGATTCGGCGCCGATATCGATCACATCGGCAAACGAGGTGAAACACGTGACGTTGCCCTCAGCCGCAATCGCAGCGTCCAGCACCTCCATCAATACCTCGTTCGGGAAATTGTAGCCGAACGCCTCAAGATCGAGTTCGACGGAACGGAACGTGGTGATCGGCGCACGCAGCAGACGATTCGTACCGTCGATGATGCGCATGGTGGAAAGCGGAGCGGCAGCCGGGCGCAGCCTTTCCCAAAGCGTCAGCCTGTCGAGGAAGCGGATCGATTGATCCATAAGCGCAGTCGTGCGCCGGTCCCGGCTGGGAGAAGGCGGTGCGACGAGAGCCACGTTGCGCCCACCGCGAGCCAAGGCGATGGCGGCGATCATGCCGGCAAGCCCGCCACCGATCACCGCTATTTCAAAACTCTTCATTGCGCCGTTCCGTCACTTCTTTGACGACGATCCGGTGCTTATGCAGCCGGCTTCGCCTGACGGCGCCAACTATAGCCCTTGCCGGCGTCCGCGTCACGCACAGCCGGTTGATAATGATGCGGAATTCCCGGCAGGCGGTGCTCCGTGAGACGCTTTATCGCAGTCTCGTTGGTGACTGCAAAGCTGTCGATACCGACACGCTGCATCAACGGAATCTGATCGATCAACACGTCGCCGACGGCGCGCAGTTCGTTGGTGTATCCGAGGCGGTCGCGCAGCAGGGAAGCGTGACTGAACGCACGGCCGTCATTAAACGCCGGAAAGGCGACAGCGACGATTTCAAGCCGATAAAGGTAGGGCTCGAGCTTGCGAACATCGTCCGCCGGCTTGATCAGCACGCCAAACCCGACTTCATTGCTCTCGTCTGCTTTGGCAATCAGCTCATCCAGGCCAAGTAGGGGCTTTTCCCCCTCAGCTGCCTTCACATCTTCCATCTCGATCACCCAGGGATCGTTCTCGACGAAGCCGGTCTCTCTCCAAATCTTGGTCATCCTCGTCTCCTTACGCCGCTTCCGCCGCCGAACCATACAGCGCATCCTTGAACGGCTGCGGACCGACGCGACGATAGGTGTCGAGGAAGATTTCGGAGGGCTCCTTGCGGATTGCCAGATAGGTGTTGACGATCGTTTCGATCGCGTCAGTCACCTTGTCGGGCTCGAAGCCACGGCCGATGATCTCGCCGATCGAAGTGTGCTCGTCGCCCGAACCGCCGAGCGTGATCTGATAGAGCTCGGCGCCCTTCTTTTCCACGCCCAGCAGGCCGATATGGCCGACATGGTGATGGCCGCAGGCGTTGATGCAGCCTGAGATCTTGATCTTCAGCTCACCGATTTCAGCCTGACGAACCGGATCGCCGAAGCGCCTGGAGATTTCCTGCGCAACGGGAATGGAGCGCGCGTTTGCGAGCGCGCAGTAGTCCAGCCCGGGACAGGCAATGATATCGGTGATGAGACCGGCATTGGCTTCGGCAAGACCGATGGCAACCAGACCGCGATAGACGGCTTCGAGATCGGCAAGCGCCACATGCGGCAGGATCAGGTTCTGCTCATGGCTGACGCGGATTTCGTCAAAGGCATATTCCTCGGCGATATCAGCAACAGCATCCATCTGGCTATCCGAAGCATCGCCCGGAATACCACCGATCGGCTTCAGCGAGATCGTCACCATGCCGTAGTCGGGATGCTTGTGCGGCTGCACGTTCTGCTGCACCCAGCGGGAGAAAGCCGGATCGGCCCTCTTCCAACGAGCGAGGTTCTCCCATCCTTCCGCGCGATCGGGCAGAGCCGGCGGCGCGAAATAGGCGGCGATGGCTTCGACGTCCTTCTCCGGCAGCTTCAGTTCGGAGTCCTTGAGTTCAGCGAACTCGGCCTCGACCTGACGTGCCAGCTCTTCCGCACCCGTTTCATGCACGAGAATCTTGATACGGGCCTTGTACTTGTTGTCACGACGGCCATGCAGATTATATACGCGCATGACCGCGGTCGTGTAGGACAGCAGATCCTCTTCCGGCAGGAAGTCACGGATCAGCTTGGCAATCATCGGCGTGCGGCCCTGGCCGCCACCGACATATACGGCAAAGCCGATCTCGCCCTTCTCATTCTTCTTCAGATGCAGGCCGATGTCGTGGACCTGGATCGCAGCGCGATCACGTTCGGCGCCGGTAACGGCAATCTTGAACTTGCGCGGCAGGAACGAGAATTCCGGATGCACGGACGACCACTGGCGCAGGATTTCAGCATAGGGACGCGGATCGGCGACCTCATCCGCGGCAGCGCCGGCGAAGTGATCGGCCGTGACATTGCGGATGCAGTTGCCCGAGGTTTGCATCGCATGCATCTCGACCGTCGCAAGCTCAGCCAGCACATCCGGCATGTCGGAGAGCTTCGGCCAGTTGAACTGCAGGTTCTGGCGCGTGGTGAAGTGGCCATAACCGCGATCATAAGTGCGCGCGACATGGGCGAGCATACGCATCTGACGCGAGCTCAGCGTGCCATAAGGAATGGCGATACGCAGCATGTAGGCGTGAAGCTGCAGATAGACGCCGTTCATCAGGCGCAACGGCTTGAACGCGTCTTCGGCGAGTTCGCCGGAAAGGCGACGCTGCACCTGGTCGCGAAACTGCTCGACGCGCTCGGCGACAAAAGCATGGTCAAATTCGTCGTAACGATACATCCTGCTTCCTCAGACTGCGATGAATGCGGGGTCGGCGGGCTTGTAGCCCGGCGCGTATTCCATGGTCGGCCCCTGGGCACGAATGCGCTCGCGAAGACGCAGCGGCCAGAGTACGCCGTTCGTCTCCTGAACCTCGACGACGGCAACGTCCACGACCTGGTTGTCGGCATAGGACTTCTTGCCAATCGCCTCCAGCGCCGCGACGGCTTCTGCATGGCGAGCAACGAGAGATTCCTGCAGCGAGGTAACCCATTCGCCATTGGCGTTCAGCCAGACCGCGACACCATCCGTCAATCGGTTGGCGGTCAGAACCTTGTCTACCATGTTCAGCTCCTTGCAAATTCCTCGGACCGGGCGCGTTCGCGCACAAGCGGCTCCGACAGTTCGAAATTGGCGCCTGCGACCGCATCGCCGATAATGACCATGACCGGGCCGGTCAACTCATCACGATGCTGCAGGTCGGGAAGATCCCGCAAAATCCCATGCAACAGGCGGCGATCGGAGCGGCTGGCGTTCTCAGCTACGGCAACAGTCGTTTCCGCGGCAAGGCCTGCCTGCATCAGGCGTTCAGCTACGGACGCGGCAACGGTACGGCCCATATAGACGGCGATCGTCGCGCCGGATACAGCAAGGCTTGCCCAATCCGGCAGAACATCGCCCGTCAGATCGTGGCCGGTCGTGAAGACCAGCGAGGAGGCCACGCCACGCAGCGTCAGCGGCAGCTCGAAATCGGCGGCAGCGGCGAAAGCCGAGGTGATGCCCGGAACCACTTCATAGGAAATGCCCGCAGCGCGCAATGCCGCCATCTCCTCGCCTGCTCGACCGTACACAAGCGGATCGCCGGACTTCAGGCGAACCACGCGCTTGCCTTCGCGACCGAGGTACACGAGCAGATCGTTGATCTCCTCCTGCGACTTCGAATGGCACCCCTTGCGCTTGCCGACCGACAGACGCTCGGCGTCACGGCGACCCATGTCGACAATTTCCTGCGGCACGAGGGCATCATAGACCATGACATCGGCTTCCATCATCACGCGCTGGGCGCGCAGAGTAAGGAGATCCGCGGCACCCGGACCGGCACCGACGAGCCAGACGTGGCCCTCGACCTGCTCAGCAAACTGTAGCAGGCCATTGGCAGCACGACGCGCCTGCGGCAGGTTCTCGTTGGCAACAGCATCGGCGACCGCGCCGGAGAAGAAGCGGCGCCAGAAAAGACGGCGTGCAGCGCCCTTGGGGACGACATGCTCAACCGTCTTGCGGTAGCTGATCGCGAGATCCGCCAACCGGCCAAGCGACGGTGCGAGAAGCTGGTCAACCTGAGCGCGGATCATCTGGGCCAACACTGGCCCGGCGCCTTCGGTGCCGATCGCGACGGCTACCGGCGCACGGTTGACAAGAGCCGGCGTGAAGAAATCGCAGTACTCCGACTGATCGACGGCATTGGCGGGCACCTTTTCGGCACGGGCTGCCTCGACGATGGCGCGATCCTGTGCCGCGTCTCCGGTCGCCGCAAAGACGAGCGTTGCGCCGCGGACCTGCTCGGCCGCAAGGCCGGCGCGCATCGTTTCGATCCGATTGGCGATCAGGTAGGCGTGGTAATCGGCCTCAGGGCGGTCGGTATAGGCGACAACCCGCGCCTGCGTGTTCGAAAGCAGACGAACCTTCGCAAAGGCCTCGTCGCCATTGCCGAAGACAGCCGCAATCTTGCCTTCAACGCGAAAGAAAGCAGGAAATACCGACAGTTGTTCAGTCTTGGGAGGCATCATCAATCCATTTCGAAGCTGCCGGAATATGCACCGTCGGGCCAAGGAATTGAAGAAACAGAAATTCGAAAGCCTCTGCGGGCGCGTATTCTTTTACTCGGTGTTCCGGTGATTTGAGTAAAAGTCACCGGTGCGGCGCAGCGGACACAGCCTGATCCGCCGCACCGCAACAGAAGGCTGTGACAAATCCGGGCGCGCTGCCTGATCGGCATTTGCGTTGACTGCCGCTGGCGGTAAAGTGCGGCCTCCAAGGAGAAAGCCATGCCCGACAAGACCCTCGCCGCCCGCCTGCTCAACGTCATGGAACAAGACATCTTGCCGATGACCGAGCGCGGCGTCGCGGCCGGCAACAAGGTGTTCGGCGCCGCGATCCTGCGCAAATCCGATCTTTCGCTCGTCATTGCGGAAACCAACAACGAGCTTGAAAACCCGCTGTGGCATGGCGAGGTGCACACGCTGAAGCGCTTTTACGAGCTTGGCGGGAAGCCCGCCACGAAGGATCTGATCTTTCTGTCGACCCACGAACCCTGCACCATGTGCATGTCGGCGATCACCTGGGCCGGCTTCGACAATTTCTATTATTTCTTCAGCCACGAAGATTCGCGCGACGCCTTCGCCATTCCCCACGACTTGAAGATCTTGAAGGAAGTCTTCGGTCTGGAGCCGGGCGACTACCGGCGCAGCAATGCGTTCTGGAACAGCTTTGCTATCGCCGATCTCGTGGAGACAGAGGACGAGCATTTGAAGATTGAGTTGAAGGCGCAGACGGCGCGCATCAAGGCGCGTTACGACACGCTCTCGGACAGCTATCAGGCATCCAAGAGCGACAACGACATTCCACTGAACTGAGTGACCATGGAAGCCTCTAAAGACATTTCGCGCCTGATCGAGATCATGGCCGCGCTGCGCAATCCGGAAACCGGCTGCCCCTGGGACATCATCCAGACCTTCGAAACGATCAAGCCCTACACGATCGAGGAGGCCTACGAGGTTTCCGACGCGATCGAGCGCAACGACATGGACGACCTCTGCGACGAGTTGGGCGACCTGCTGCTGCAGGTCGTGTTCCACGCACAAATGGCGGAGGAAGCCGGTGAATTCTCCTTTGGCGATGTCGTCGAGGCGATTACCCGCAAGATGATCCGCCGCCATCCGCACGTTTTTGCGCGTTCAGACGCCGATACGCCCGACGCGGTGAAGAGGCAGTGGGACGACATCAAGCACGCCGAAAAGCGTGAGCGCGCCGAACGGAGAGCCAAGCGCGGTGTCAGCGAGGACTTCAAGGCCGGTTTCCTGGGATCGGTTCAGCGGAGCTTCCCCGCCCTGACCGAAGCATTGAAGCTGCAGGAGCGCGCTGCAAAGGTGGGCTTCGACTGGTCCGCACCCGAGCCGATCCTTGACAAGATCGAGGAAGAGATCGGTGAACTGCGCGTTGCGTTGGCCGAAGGCGATCAAGCGAAGGTCAGCGACGAGCTCGGCGACCTTATCTTCGCCGTCGTCAACATCGGCAGGCATGTGAAGGCCGATCCAGAAGATTCTCTGCGCGGAACGAATACGAAGTTTCGTAGACGATTCAATCATATCGAAGCTGTTCTTGATGCGGAAGGCGAAACGCTGGAAGCGGCGAGCCTAGAGCGGATGGAGGAGATCTGGCAGGCGGCAAAGGCGATCGAGCGGCAACTGGGTTGAGCCGATAGCTGAACCTCACCTTGCGGGAAGCGCAATCGCGGGCGTCAAACAAAACGCCCGTTACAGAAGAGCACCCTTAGCGCTCCCAGTCCTCTTTGCCTGATTTCGGCCCGTTGCCGAGACGGCGCTCCAGTTCAACCGCTTCGGTTTCCGAGAGGCGCACATCGAGCGTGATCGAGCCGTCTTCGTTGTCTTCGCGGTTATCGACAATCGCGTGGTCATAGAGCCAAGGCAGCAGCGCCAACTTGTCGACAGGCAGGCGCACGGTCGCTTCGGTCAGCACGCCGGAAAGCCTGCGGCTGATCTCTCCCATCAGCGTATCGATACCCTCGCCGCTGATTGCAGATAGCGCGACCACGTTCTCGGCACCGCTTGCCTTCTGCACGATGGCATCGTGTGCTTCCCGCTCAAGGCGATCGATCTTGTTCCAGACCTCGATGATCCGCTTGTCGCCCTCTTCCTCGTCAATGCCGAGGTCCTTCAAGATACGGAGCACATCTGCGCTCTGCGCCGGGTTGTCGACGTCGGACATATCGCGGACATGGAGGATCAGGTCGGCCTCCAAAACTTCTTCCAACGTGGCGCGAAAAGCCGCCACGAGATGGGTCGGAAGGTCCGAAATGAATCCAACGGTATCGGAAAGGATCACGGTACGGCCATGCGGTAGCTTCATCCGGCGAAGCGTCGGATCGAGCGTCGCAAAGAGCATGTCTTCCGCAAGCACGCCGGCGCCGGTGATACGGTTGAACAGCGTCGACTTGCCGGCATTGGTATAGCCGACCAGCGCCACGATCGGGTGCGGCACCTTCTTGCGCTTGGCGCGATGGAGTTGGCGGGTTCGCACGACCTGCTCCAGCTCGCGCTCGAGCTTGATGATGCGGTCCTGCAGCATGCGACGGTCGGCTTCGATCTGGGTCTCACCAGGACCGCCCATGAAACCGCCTCCACCGCGCTGACGCTCCAAGTGCGTCCAGCTGCGGACTAGGCGGCCCTTCTGGTAATTGAGATGCGCGAGATCGACCTGCAGCGTACCTTCCTTGGTGGAAGCGCGGCGGCCAAAGATCTCGAGGATGAGGCCTGTGCGGTCAATGACCTTGGCGTTCCATTCCTTTTCAAGATTGCGCTGTTGCACCGGCGTCAGCGGATGGTCGATGATGACGAGACCGGAGTCGTTCGCATCCAGCGTCGCCTTGATCTCGTCGATTTTGCCGGTGCCCATCAGCGTCGCGGGCCGCGGAGCGTTGACGGTAACGACGGTGCCGTTCACCACATCGAGGTCGATTGCCTGCGCGAGACCGGTTGCCTCTTCCAGACGACTCTCGGGCGTGCGGGTAACCTGGGGCGCAGCATCACCCCCTCCGCGTGCGGCACGTGCCTGCTTGAGCACAGGCACGACGACGGTCGCACGCATATCATCCCGGTGCTTTGCTGCTTCCGGGATGATCGAATCGTTCTTGGTATCGCGTGTCGAAATAATTGCAGGTCCTGTTAGGAAGCGGCTTCTTCGCTTTCGAACATCTGCATCGGCTGGCCGGGCATGATGGTCGAGATTGCGTGTTTATACACGAGTTGCGAATGGCCGTCACGGCGAAGCAAAACACAGAAGTTGTCGAAGGACGTCACTACGCCCGTCAGCTTAACGCCGTTAATCAGAAAAATTGTCAGTGAAATCTTTTGCTTGCGAACAGTATTGAGAAATAAGTCCTGCAGATTCTGAGAACGTTCCGCCATCGCGCCGCTTCTTTCTTTATTGCCGGCTTTGTTTTGCCGGTGGAATATTAATCAACCTCGCCTGCAGGCAGCTGACAACCCTCATCCCCTCTGCCCAGAAAGCCTTGGTATCAAATCGCAATCTTTTCCGCAACGTCGAAAAAGGCTTCCCGAATTTTCTGGGAGACGCTGCCCGGATGGCCGTTAGCGATCGTCTGACCATCGATCGACACAACCGGAAAGCAGATGCTCGTGGCGGCCGTGATGAAGACTTCGCGTGCAGCAAGCATCTCTGCGACCGAGAACTTTCGCTCTTCGATTTTCAGCTCCAGCTTGGCTCCGACATCGATCAGCGTCGTGCGGGTAATGCCGCGGAGAATGCCATGTTCGGCCGGGCGCGTGATAAGCGTGCCATTGCGATCAACGATCCAGACATTGGTGGCGGCCCCCTCCTTCACCATGCCTTCGGCGTCCACGTAGATCGCTTCCTGGGCGCCAGCTTCTTTTGCCTGCTGGCGCGCCATAGCGTTTGGCAGGAGACCAACGGACTTGATATCGACGCGATCCCAGCGATTGTCGGGAACCGTGATCGCCTTGATGCCTGTCGCGTTCTTCTTGGCGATGATCGAAGGATCGGTGCTCTTGGCGGTGACGACCAGGGAAGGCGGCGTTCCCTCTGCCGGAAACGCATGATCGCGACGCGCAACGCCGCGCGTGATCTGCAGGTAGAAGAGACCGTTGCGGACTCGATTGCGTCGCAGCGTTTCGCGAATGACGCGGGTCAGCGCATTGCGGCTCATCGGCCAGGCGATGCGCAACTCGCCAAGCGAGCGGTCCAGCCTGTTCAGGTGACGCGTAAGATCGACGATATAGCCATGGCGGACTTCACAAACCTCGTAGACGCCATCCGCGAACTGATAGCCTCGATCCTCGATGTGGACCATCGCGCTCGAGTGCGTGATATAACGGCCGTTCACATAGGCTATTCTGGGCATGGAGAACCTGTGCAGGGGGGAATAGGCGGGAAATGATGGACGGCGCACCGCCCCTTGTATCAGACGCCGAGCGACTTCAGCTTGCGGTGCAGCGCCGAACGCTCCATGCCGACGAACTCCGCCGTGCGCGAGATATTGCCGCCAAAGCGATTGATCTGCGCAATCAGATAGTCCTTCTCGAACATTTCGCGCGCCTCGCGGAGCGGCAGCGTCATGATGTGGTAATCGTTCTTCGCGGAAACCTTCGGCAGCATGTCGCCGAGATCAGTCGGCAGCATTTCGGCCGTGATCGGCGCGTCCGGGCCATCGGAGCGAGCAAGGATCATTAGCCGTTCGATGTTGTTGCGCAACTGGCGGATGTTGCCCGGCCAATCATGCGCCTGGAGCACTGCCATCGCATCGTCGCCGATGCGGCGTGGGCGGATGCCGGCTTGCTCGGAGATCTGCCGCATCAGTTGATCGACCAGAAACGGGATGTCTTCGCGGCGTTCCGCAAGCGCCGGCACGCGCACCGGTACCACGGCTAGACGATGGTAGAGATCTTCGCGGAACCAACCCTCGGCGATGCGATTCTCGAGATTGTAGGCCGTCGACGAGATAATGCGGACATCGACCTTCACCCGCTTGGAGCCGCCGACGCGCTCGAACTGCTGATCGACAAGAACACGCAGGATCTTGTTCTGTGTCTCGCGCGGCATTTCCCCGACCTCGTCGAGATAGAGGATGCCTCGGTGCGCCTCTTCCAGCGCGCCAATCTTGCGCGCCTGGCCGGGCGAACCTTCCGTGCCGAATAGCGCGATCTCCATGCGCTCCGGCGTGATATTGGCGGCATTCAGCGCCACGAAGGGGCCGTTCGCCCGCGCCGACTTCTTGTGGATCATCCGGGCGACGAGCTCCTTGCCGGAACCCGACGAGCCGAAGATCATGATACGGCTGTTGGTGGGCGAAACCTTTTCAATCGTCTGGCGCAGTTGCGAGACCGCGACCGACGTGCCGATGAGTTCGACCGGATCGCCAGCCTTGCGCTTGAGTTCCGATACTTCGCGCTTCAGCTTCGAATTCTCGAGCGCGCGTTCGGCGATGAGGATCAGCCGGTCGGCCTTGAACGGCTTCTCGATGAAATCGAATGCGCCGCGTTTGATGGCGGACACAGCGGTCTCGATGTTGCCGTGACCGGAAATCATGACAACGGGGATATCCGGGTGGCGCGTCTTGACCTCATCGAGCAGCGATAGGCCGTCGAGCTTGCTCCCCTGCATCCAGATGTCGAGGAAGATCAACCGCGGCGCACGATCGGAGATCGCAGCCAAAGCGCTGTCGCTGTCGTGTGCCGTGCGGGTCTCATGTCCCTCATCAGACAGGATACCGGAGACGATCTCGCGGATGTCGTGCTCGTCATCGACGACCAGAATATCAGAGGCCATAAACACTTTCCTTGTCACTTGCGGCCGGGGCAGAAGGCACGGTTTCCAGACGTGGCAGGTGCACGCGGATCATGGCCCCTCTTCCCTGGTCGAAATCAGCGGGCGCGTCATGCAGTTCGAGCTGCCCGCCATGTTCCTCAATAATTTTCTTGACGATCGCCAGACCAAGTCCAGTGCCCTTCTCGCGCATCGTCGTATACGGTTCGAGAATGCTATGGCGGTTCTCCACCGGCAGGCCGCGACCGTTGTCGATCACATCGACAGTAAAGCGGTCGCGTACCGGATCAAGCGAAGCACGAACCAGGATCTTGCGCTGGTCGCGCTCACCGCTCGGCACCGCTTCGATCGCTTCCACCGCGTTCTTGATCAGATTGCCGAATGCCTGACCGAGCATGCGACTATCGAATTGTCCTTCCAGCGGCTGATCGCCCAGTTCCTGCTGGAAGCTAACGTGGCTGTTGCCCATCTCGCGCAGGAACACCGCGTCGTGCAGGATTTTCCGGAGATCGCTCGGCTCCTTGATCGGCTTTGGCATCCGAGCGAATGACGAGAACTCGTCGACCATGCGGCCAATATCGCCCACCTGTCGGATGATGGTCTCCGTGCACTGGTCGAAGACACCCCGGTCGTTCTGGTCGATCTGTTTCCCATAGCGGCGCTGGATGCGCTCCGCCGACAGCTGGATCGGCGTCAGCGGATTCTTGATTTCGTGAGCGATACGACGAGCGACGTCGCCCCATGCCGTCGAGCGCTGTGCAATCACGAGATCGGTGATGTCGTCGAGCGTGATGACATAGGATTCGCTCATGTCGCGAACCTCCTCACGCGTCACCTGGACGCTGAGGGTCCGTACGGTCCCTGCCCGCACAAGCGCAATCTGCTTGCGGAAATCGCCGCGATAGCGGGAGGCAGCTTCGGTCAAAACCTGATCCACCTCGGGCGCAATCTCGGAGAGTTGCTTGCCGACCATGTCCGACGCTTGCAATGCCATCAGCACTTCCGCCGAACTGTTGACGATGGTGATCCTGCGATCGTGCTCGACGCCGATGACCGAGGCAGTCACGCCGGAAAGAACGGCTTCGATGAAGCGGCGACGGTCGTCCACCTCGTCCTTTGCTTCCAGGATCTCGTCACGTTGCGTGCGGATTTCCGAGATCATCTTGTTGAAGGTGCGCGACAGGTTCGCAACGTCGCCGTCAACCGCATGGACGGGCACGACAATATCCATATTGCCCGAAGCCACACTATCCGCCGCCGTAATCAGCAGGCGGATTGGGCGCACGATACGGTCGGCAACGGCGATCGCCGTCCAGATGGCGGCCAGCAGAACGATCAGGGCAAAGCCAATGTAAAGAACCGCGAAGGCGATCTGCAACGAGAAGCGCCCAGCCTCCATGGATTTATATTCGGTCGCATTCTCCTCCATGAGGCGCATCGCGCCCATGACCTTAGGATCCACCGCGCGGACCGTGTAGAGGAACGCTCCGTCGATCGCATCGAGCTTGATGATGGCGCCGACCAAATTCGTTACACCCGGCGGGATCAAGGTGGGCTGCCCGGCCGCGGCCTTGTCCAAGGCGTCCTGAGGAATTGCCGGCAACGGCTTCTCGGTCTTGATATCAGCTTGGGTAATCACCGAGCCGTCAGGCTGGACGAGAAAGGCGCCCAGCAGCCCGCGGCCTCGCGCCTGTCGTGTCATCAAATCGGAAAAACCCGTGCGATCGAGATTGAACAGCGCTCTATTGCGTTCGAGGTCATTCGCCATCGATACGGTCTGGCCCTGCAGATAGCTCGCATTCTCCATCATGTAGGCCTGCCCGATGTTGCGGGAGGAACTGATGATCGACTGCGTACGAAGGGCAAACCATCGGTCGAGGCCGGCGTTCAGCGTGATACTGGCGAAAATGGCGACTAGGATCGCCGGCGTGATAGCGACGATCGAGAAAAGCACAACGATACGGATATGAAGCCGCGCCGCCGCGCGCCCACGTTTGCGCGCCTTTAACAGGCGAGAGACCTCACGTGCAATGAGGGCCATCAAACCGAGCACGAAGAACGAGTTCACGACAACCGAGGTGACGACGACGTGGTAGGTCGGCGCGATCGGGGTCAGCCCAAGCAGCACAAAAAGCGTCAGTGTGGCGCAGAGAAGCGCACCGCCAGCAAGGATCAACCCCGGCAGTGCAAACAGGGCGCGGCGATCGGTCACGGCCGTGACAGCTTCGCCTTCCGCCGCAGGCGGCACCGCATCCTGTTCCATTCGCTTAATTCTCCTGGCGGCAGACCATCGCCTCCGCCGCTCCCCGCCGACAGGGGCGGAAACCGCCAGCCTGCCTACACGATGCGACGACAAGTGCCGCTACGCTCTTAGACCGCTGCGAAAACCCGGACCCCATGCGTGACTTCTAAGCAACGCATTGTGGCGAAAATGCAACGTCGCCAGTCACATTGTCAAGCAGTGCGGGAGCTTCTGTACACCGATACGCCAAGCTCTCTGATCTTCTTACGCAGCGTATTGCGGTTCAGACCCAAAAGATCAGCTGCTTTTATCTGATTACCACGCGTGGCCGTAAGGGCGGCAAGAATCAGCGGATACTCCATTTCCGTCAGCACACGATCGTACAGCCCCGGCGGCGGCAGGCCTTCGCCGAAACCAGCGAAGTATGCGCGCATGTTTTCCTCGACAGCCTGGGCAATCGTCATGTTGCCGGTGCGGATCGGCCCTTTATCGATCGGGCTGTCCGGAACATCCGACCGAAGCTCGGCCTCGATGATTTCGCGGGTGATCACATCCTGTGGATAAAGTGCCATCAGCCGGCGAATGAGGTTCTCTAGCTCGCGCACGTTCCCCGGCCAGGCGTAGGCCTTCATCAGATCGAGTGCTTCCTGATCGAAGCGCTTGGAGCCGAGCCCTTCCTTTTCCGCCTGCTGGACGAAGTGGCGCACGAGATCAGGAATATCCTCGGCGCGATCGCGCAGAGGCGGCAGCCGCAGCGGAACGACATTCAGGCGATAGTAAAGGTCCTCGCGGAAGAGACCTTGGTTGATTGCCTGTTTCAAATCCTTATTGGTCGCGGCGACGATGCGAACATCGGTGCGGATCGGCGTGCGACCGCCGACTGTGGTGTATTCGCCCTGCTGCAGTACGCGCAGAAGGCGCGTCTGAGCGTCCATCGGCATGTCGCCGATTTCATCAAGAAACAGCGTGCCGCCTTCGGCCTGCTCGAAACGTCCAGTGGAGCGAGTCTGGGCGCCCGTGAACGCGCCCTTCTCGTGGCCAAAAAGCTCGGATTCGATCAGGTCGCGCGGTATTGCCGCCATGTTAATGGCAACGAACGGCCCGTTGCGGCGCTTGCCGTAGTCATGTAGCGCTCGCGCCACGAGTTCCTTGCCTGTTCCCGACTCGCCGGTGATCATGAGCGTGAGATCGGTCTGCATCAGGCGCGCAAGGACGCGATAGATTTCCTGCATCGCTGCCGAACGGCCGACAAGCGGCATTCCGTCCTGCATGTCCTCGTCGAGCTTGGCGGGCCTGCGCTTCGGCTCGGCGAGCGCACGACCGATGATACCGATCAGTTCCGTCAAGTCGAACGGCTTCGGCAGATAATCGTAGGCGCCCTTCTCGGAAGCCTTGATCGCTGTCATGAACGTGTTCTGGGCGCTCATGACAAGCACGGGCAGATCCGGGCGCGCTTTCTTAATGCGCGGCAGCAGGTCAAACGCGTTTTCATCCGGCATCACGACATCGGTTACGACAAGATCGCCCTCGCCTGCCGACACCCAACGCCAGAGCGTGGCCGCGTTGGAGGTAATTCGCACGTCATAGCCGGCGCGGCTCAGAGCCTGATTAAGCACGGTACGAATTGCCGCATCATCATCCGCGACGAGGATCGTTGCTGTCATCGAGTAGGTCCTGTGGGAGTTATGGTCGTTGCGTCTTCCATGGATGCGTCCTTGGAGGCCGGCATCAAGACGCGGAATGTCGTGCGGTTGTTCTGGCTGTCGCATTCAATAATGCCGCCGTGGTCACCGATGATCTTGGCGACGAGCGCGAGCCCGAGGCCGCTACCGTTCGTCTTCGTCGTAATGAACGGATCAAACAGGTGCGGCAGCAGGTCGACCGGCACACCTGGGCCGTTGTCTTGAACACAAAACTCCAGCGGCAGCGAAATCTTTTCGCGCGTACCGGCGACCGACAAACGAATGCCCGAGCGATAAGCCGTCGTCAAAACGATCTCGCCATCCGGGCGATCGCCTACCGCTTCGGCGGCATTCTTCACGAGATTGAGGAACACCTGAACAAGCTGATCGCGGTTTGCGTAGACCGACGGCAATGACGGGTCGTAGTTTTCGGTGATGCGGAGGTGCCGCGCAAAGCCCGCCTTTGCCACAGCCTTCACGTGGTCGAGAACGGAGTGGATGTTGACGGGCATCCGATCAACGGGCCGCTCGTCCGAGAAGACCTCCATGCGATCCACCAGCGAGACAATGCGGTCGGTTTCATCGCAGATCAGCCGTGTCAAAGCGCGGTCGTCGTCGACGACCGATTGCTCCAGCAGCTGTGCTGCACCGCGAATCCCGGAAAGCGGATTCTTGATCTCGTGCGCCAGCATGGAAGCGAGCCCGGTGACCGAGCGGGCGGCCGCACGATGCGTCAGCTGGCGATCAATCTTGTCCGCCATCGACCGCTCCTGGAAGACGATCACGACCGAACCCGGATCGCTGACCACAGGCGCAACGTATAAGTCGACGAGCTTGTCCTGTCCGAGGCGAGGCGAGCTCAAGTCGACTCGATACTCGTTGATCGGCGCCCGCCTTTCGCGAACCTGATCGATCAAGGCCAGTAGCGGACTGCCGAACGGGATAAAGGTCGAGATCTTGTACCGAGCAAGGTGGGCGGCGCTGGCACCAAAGAAGGCCTCCGCCTCCCAATTGGCGAAAGCGACGAGCCCGGCCTCGTTGACCATAACAACGGGATTCTGAATCGCGTTAAGCACAGCGATCGCAACCGCGCTACCGCCGTTGTCGATCGACGATGGCACATCATTCGTCATGCAGCCTCCCGGGTCTGCGTGTCCGATGCCGCAGCCATCAATGCACCATAAAACCTTGCAGCAACGTCGTCGGGCTCCCGCGCGGTCATGATCGCAGCCTTCTCCTGCGTTGCGATATCAGGCGCAAAGCGATCGAGATACCAACCAAGGTGCTTCCTTGCATGGCGAACGGCGACTGCCTCGCCGTAAAATTCAAGCATCATTTTGTAATGCTCAGCGGCAATGTCGGGGACTTCCCACATTTCCGGCGCGACATGGCCGGCCAATACCCCGGCGTGCCATGGTCTACCCTGACACCCTCTACCGATCATCACGGCATCGGCGCCCGAGCGACGCAGAATCTCATGCGCATCTTCAACGGTTTCGACATCGCCGTTCGCAACCAGAGGAACGGTGATGGCATCGCGCACCGCGCGGATTGCATCCCAGTCGGCCCGGCCTTCGTAAAACTGCATGCGCGTGCGGCCGTGGATCGTAATCAGCTGGACGCCTGCGTCCTCCGCGCGACGCGCAATCTGCGGCGCGTTGATCGAGTTCTCATCCCAACCGAGCCGCATCTTCAGGGTCACGGGAATGCTGACTGCCTTGACTGTCGCCTCAATGAGGCTGAGGGCGTGATCGGGATCGCGCATCAAGGCGGAGCCGGAATAACCGCCGATCACCTTCTTGGCCGGACATCCCATGTTGATGTCGATAATATCAGCGCCATGGCCGGCCGCGATCTTCGCAGCCTCAGCCATCCAGTGCGCTTCGCGGCCAGCGAGTTGCACCATGTGCGGCTCAAAACCTGCGCTCTCAAGGCGCGCCCATGATTCGGCGGTACTGTTGACGAGTTCACGGCTCGCAACCATTTCGGTCACCACAAGCCCGGCGCCATGGCGCCACGCCAGTTGACGGAACGGCATATCCGTCACGCCGGACATGGGCGCCAGGACGACACGGTTCCTGACTTCCACAGGTCCGATCCGCAAAGGTGATGCGAGGTCAAAGTCCAACAAGTGATTATCTTTCAGGCACGCATAATGCGTGCACTATTTTTAGACAGATTTAAATGGCTTGCCAAGAGGGCAGTGCGCGAATTGACATTTTTCGGGCAAATGCTGGAATTCGATGCGCCAAGCCGCTAAGCACCGGTGCAGTATCGCGTTTTGAGGATTTATGCCGCAAATGCATCAAAAGCAACCAGCAATAGGTATTGTCGTCGTGGCGGCCGGGCGTGGCGAACGCGCGGGCGCATCCGAGGAAGGTCCCAAGCAATATCGGGCGATTGGCGGCAAGCCGGTGATCACTCATACATTGCAGAAGTTCGCCAGTTGGGAGCTTGCTCGCCACATCGTCGTGGTCATCCACCCCGACGACGAGGCCCTGTTTGCCAATGCCAGCAGTCAGGTCCATTCGGGCACGCCGGTCGATGCGGTCCACGGCGGCTCGACGCGCCAGCAATCCGTTCTAGCGGGGCTGCGCCATTTGCGCGGCAAGAACCTCTCGCATGTTCTGATCCACGACGCCGTACGCCCCTTCTTCGACCACACCCTTCTCGATCGCATCGCTGCCGTCCTCTCGGAGGGCGTGCCGGCAGTTCTGCCGGCTATGGCCGTTGCTGATACGTTGAAACGAGCGAATCCCGACGGAACGGTTCTCGATACAGTTTCCCGCGCACAGCTCTATGCAGCGCAAACGCCGCAATCGTTTGCTTTCGAACCGATCTTGACTGCCCACGAGAAAGCAGCCGCCGCAAACCTGACGGACTTTACCGATGACGCGGCCATTGCCGAATGGGCCGGTCTACGGGTACGGATCGTCGAGGGCCTGGCGGACAATGTGAAACTGACGGTCAAACGGGACATCGCAATGGCAAACAGCATTCTTTCAGGACAGACACTCCCCGATGTGCGTACGGGCAACGGTTACGATGTTCACCAGCTCGAGCCCGGCGACGGCGTAACACTTTGCGGCGTCTTCATTCCCCATGACCAGAAACTCAAGGGCCACTCTGATGCAGACGTCGCGCTGCACGCCCTGACGGATGCACTGCTTGCGACCTGTGGCGCCGGCGACATCGGCGACCATTTTCCGCCATCGGATCCGCAATGGAAGGGTGCGCCTTCACGCATCTTCATCGAACATGCGGCAAAGATCGTGCGCGAGCGCGGCGGCACGATCATGAACGCCGACGTGTCGTTGATCGCCGAAGCGCCCAAAGTCGGGCCGCATCGCGAGGAGATGCGCGCCAAGCTGTCCGAATTTCTCGGCATCACCATTGACCGCTGCTCGGTGAAGGCGACGACGAACGAAAAAATCGGCTTTGTTGGTCGTCGCGAGGGCATCGCCGCGATAGCTACAGCAACTGTCGTCTACAGGGAAAGATGAGATGAGCATCTTCCCGGCTGACATTGTCGCGCAAGCCGAATCCATCGTTCGAGACTTCACTGCCGCGGGGCTGACGATCTCGACGGCAGAATCTTGCACCGGCGGGTTGATTGCCGGCGTACTGACGGAGATCTCAGGGTCTTCTTCAGTCGTGGACAGAGGTTTCGTCACCTATACAAATGCCGCCAAGATAGAGATGCTTGGCGTGCAGGAGGAAACGCTGACCCGCTTTGGCGCAGTCTCGGAGGAGACGGCACGGCAGATGGTGCATGGCGCCCTCTTCCGCTCCCGCGCTGCTGTCGCTGTTGCCGTGACGGGCATCGCCGGCCCCGGCGGCGGGTCAGCGGAAAAACCCGTCGGCCTCGTCCACCTGGCGGCCAAATCGCGCAAAGGCGGGCTTATTCATCGGAAGATGCTCTATGGCGATATCGGCCGCGACCAGGTGCGCATCGAGACGGTCAGGACCGCGCTCGGCATGATCCTGGAATTGGCTCAGCCGTAAATCTTTGTCGCCCGCGTTTCGAAGGCTTCCGAGAACATGCGGAAGGCGCGATCGAACATCGAACCCATGACTGCCCCAAGGATGCGGCTCCTGAACTCATAGTCGATGAAGAAGTGGATGTTGCTGCCCGTCGCCGTTTCTTCGAAGCGCCAGCGATTGTCGAGATAGCGAAACGGCCCATCGATATACTTGACCTCGATGAGGCGTTCGGCCCGGTTCAATAGTACCTGTGTCGTGAAGGTTTCGCGGATCGCCTTGTAACCGACCGTCATATCAGCGATCAGCAGAACCTTGCCGTCACGCTCCTTGCGGCTGCGAATGCTCAAGGCCTCGCAGAGCGGCAGGAATTGTGGGTAGTGCTCGACATCAGCGACGAGGTCGAACATCTGATCGGCGGAATGCGGGACGGAGTGGTGCGTTTCGAACTGAGGCATGATCGGCAGTTAAGTAGGAGCGCCAAGAAGATCAAGAAGGTGGTTCACCTCCCGCCGGGTTTTCAGCTGGAAAACCGGGACATTCGGGCCATGCTTGTCGAGTGCAGCAATCACCAGGGGCGTGAACTGCTTCTCGAACGTCCAGATGTAGGTCAGGAACTCCCGGTCCGGCACTCGCTCCAGGCATCCGGGTGCCATGTCCGGCCGTGTCCTGCCGAAATGAAAGAACGCGCGTTTGCAGATGCCCCACAGGCAAAGCCAGCGCGACATGCGTACCCAGATGACCAGTTGCGTGCGCGGGACGCGAATATCGAAGGTCGATGGGCCAGTTCCGTCCATGAGCCAACGTTGGCTGCCGACAACGTTGGTGATCAAACGGCGCTCTTCGTCCTTGGAGCGCTTGACCCAGCCCGGCAACCAGAAGAACTCTCTATCCATCGAGAAATAAGGAAGATCGAGCCTGCCGCTGAGTTTTCGCGACAAGGTGCTCTTGCCGCCGCCAGAGCAGCCGATGACCATAATGCGCTCGGACAGCCGCAGCAGTCCGGCGGCTTTGCGCATGTCGTCGATATAAGCCGGCATCTTCATTGCCTCGCTTGACTGCAAACAGAAAGCCGCGGGAAGATTGCCGCGGCCTTAAAAAAATGCAAGCGCTCGTTGATTATTCCGCTGCGATCAGCAGCTTCTTCTCGCGTGCGGCCTTCAGGCGGGCAAAATCGTCGCCGGCATGGTGTGACGAGCGCGTCAGCGGGCTCGAAGCCACCATCAGGAAGCCCTTGGTGTAGGCGACCGTCTCGTAGGATTTGAATTCGTCCGGGGTGACGAAGCTCATGACCGCATGGTGCTTGCGGGTTGGCTGCAGGTACTGGCCGATGGTCAGGAAGTCGACGTCTGCGGTCCGCAGGTCGTCCATCAGCTGCAGCACTTCGTTTCGTTCTTCGCCGAGGCCGACCATGATGCCCGATTTGGTGAACATGGTGGGGTCGAGTTCCTTCACGCGCTGCAACAGACGGATGGAGTGGAAGTAGCGAGCACCCGGACGAACGGTCAGGTAATTTCCGGCGACCGTTTCCATGTTGTGGTTGAATACGTCGGGCTTGGCGGCGACGACGCGCTCTAGGGCACCGGGCTTCTTCAGGAAGTCAGGCGTCAGGATTTCGATGGTGGTCGTCGGCGACGCCGCACGGATCGCCCAGATCACCTTCTCGAAGTGCTCAGCGCCACCATCCTCCAGATCATCGCGGTCCACGGAGGTGATGACGACGTGGCTGAGGCCCATCTCCTTCACTGCCTTGGCGACATTCTCCGGCTCGGCCATGTCGAGCGCATTCGGCTTGCCTGTCGCGACGTTGCAGAAAGCGCAGGCGCGGGTACAGATCTCGCCCATGATCATGAACGTCGCGTGCTTCTTGTCCCAGCATTCGCCGATGTTGGGGCAGCCGGCTTCTTCACAAACAGTGACGAGCTTGTGCTCCTTCACGATCGAGCGTGTCTCCGCGTATCCCTTCGAGGTCGGCGCCTTGACGCGGATCCAATCCGGCTTGCGCATGACTTCCGTGTCCGGGCGATGCGCCTTTTCCGGATGCCGCACACGCTTGGCGTCAGGATTGATCGTGTCGAGAATGGTTACCATGGCAGTTCAAATCTCCGCCGCTCCATGCGGCAAAAGCCCTATCTATCGGCGGACGAGCCGCGCGACGAATATCAGCAAGCAGGCACCAAGAAAACCCGTGACGAAATAGCCGAGCCTGCCGCCGGCCACCTCTATATGAAATTGCGCCAGAATCGCGGTAGCGACGACTGAGCCGACGATGCCGAGCACGATGTTGAGCAATATCCCGTAGCGCGCCTCCATCAGCTTGCCTGCGAGCCAACCCGCAAAACCGCCGATGATGATCGCCGCGATCCAGCCTACGCCTTCCATCCTGCCCTCGCCCGTTATAGTCCCATGTTCAACCGCATCTTATCCGAACCGCTTCGCGTTCTTCGCGACGCGCTATGCTATCGCCCTTGCAATCAGAACCACAATGATGGCTCCAACCGTTGCGTGAATGATCTGCACCACCAACGCATTGTCGATGCCAAGCGATATTCCAAGCGCGTTGAAGAGAAAGCCTCCGACGAACGCACCGATGATGCCGCTCAGCAGGCACCGTATCAATCCGCCTCCACCGACGACTAGGCTTGCGAGAAACCCCGCCACTAGGCCGATCAAGAGAAAGATGAGCAGTGCTTGCGTACCCATAGACATGATGATTTCCTTTCGTTTTTTCCACCCCTGAGATGGCTCTAACCCACGCGGGCTAGAGTGCAGCGAGGGAAATTATCAAGCGTTCAGCACCCGACCGTAGGCATCAAGAACCGCTTCCTTCATGGTTTCGGAAACAGTTGGATGCGGGAAGATCGTATGCATCAGTTCTTCCTCGGTCGTCTCGAGGTTCATCGCGACGACGAAGCCCTGGATAAGCTCGGTGACTTCGGCACCGACCATGTGCGCGCCAAGCAGTTCGCCGGTCTTCTTGTCAAAAATCACCTTGCAGAGGCCTTGGTCTTCGCCAAGCGCGATCGCCTTGCCGTTCGCCGCAAATGAGAAGCGGCCGACGCGGATGTCGCGGCCCAGCTCCTTGGCCTTCGCCTCGGTCAGGCCGACGGAGGCGACCTGCGGATTGCAGTAGGTGCAGCCCGGGACCTTGCCCTTGTCCGTCGGATGCACGTTCGGAAGACCGGCAATCTTCTCGACGCAGACGACGCCTTCGTGCTCGGCCTTGTGAGCGAGCATCGGCGGGCCGGCGACGTCACCAATCGCGTAAATGCCTGATACGTTGGTCTTGCCATGGCCGTCGATGACGATGCAACCGCGGTCCGTCTTGACGCCGACAGCCTCCAGCCCAAGGTCTTCGATGTTGCCTTGCACGCCGACAGCCGAGATCATCCGATCCGCGGTGATCTGCTGGATCTTACCATCCGATGTCTCGACATGCGCCGTGATGCTGTTGGCGGACTTTTCGACCTTGGCGACCTTGGCGCTCGTGAAGATTTTCAGGCCGCGCTTTTCCAATTGCTTGCGAGCGATCGCAGTAACTTCCGCATCCTCGACCGGCATGATGGTCGGCATGACTTCGACAACAGTGACGTCGACGCCCATGGAGCGGTAGAAGCTCGCGAATTCGATGCCGATGGCGCCCGAGCCCATCACGATCAGCGACTTCGGCAGCACATCCGGCTTCAGCGCTTCGAAATAGGTCCAGATCAGCTTGCCATCAGGCTCGATACCCGGCAGAGCGCGCGGACGGGCGCCGGTCGCAACGATGATGTGCTTGGCGGTGTAGGTGCCCTCGCCCTTGACGCCCTTCGGCACGGGGTGCTGCGGCTCGACCACCGGCTTGGACGACTTGCCGACGACGACTTCGCCCGGCTGAGCTCCAGTCGAAGCCTTGGTGATCTTGGCTTCGCCCCAGATCACATCGACCTTGTTCTTCTTCATCAGGAAGCCGACACCGCCGTTCAGGCGCGCGGAGACGCCGCGCGAGCGGGCAACGACTGCCTTCACGTCGGCGCTGACCTTGCCTTCCAGCACGAGACCATAGTCCTTCAGGTGGTTGGAGTGGTCGAGAATTTCAGCCGAACGAAGCAGAGCCTTGGTGGGGATGCAGCCCCAGTTCAGGCAGATGCCGCCCAGATGCTCGCGTTCCACGATCGCGGTCTTGAGGCCCAACTGGCTGGCGCGCACAGCGGCGACATAGCCCCCGGGTCCGGAGCCGATAATGATGACGTCGTAATTCTCAGCCATGTTTTCCTGCCTTTGCTATCGGGCGTCGCGGGTGAGAAGCACCCACTCGTGTTTCCTGCCGTTTTCGAAGAAGGCCACGGCATCCGCGCGCGCCGCCTCCGAAAATCCATTGTTCCTGTAAAGCGACAGAGCCGCCTCGTTATAACTTGCGGTGATCAGACTGACCGGCGCGGTTTCCGCTCGCTCGATCTGATCCTCCAGAAGCCTTCGACCGATCCCGATGCCGCGCAAATGGCTATAGACACCGAGGTTTCCGATAAACCAGCTTCCAATCACCATCTGCTGCAGATCAATAACCGGCTTCAGCGCCGGACGATCCGCCTGCATATTGCGTATGCCTTCACCCAACCCGTAGCCGATTGCGGCTCCCGCGATCTCGCCGTAGGCCTCGGCAATTACTGCGTCACCCCAGTTGCCTTGCCCCTGGTCGCCCCGCAGTTTCTGCCGTCCACGCTCCATCGGCGTATCACCGCCGCCGTTTCCAAGCTCCGCCAGCCAGAGCCAGGAGGCGAAACCATGCGAAGCGATATCCGTGAGTAAAACCAACTCCGTCGCATCCTCCCGCGTGGCGGCACGAAGCGAAACGAAGGATCCCATGCTCAAAGCCCCAGCATCATCCGCACAGTCGATTCCATGCCGCGCCCGAGAGCGCGGGTATTCTCCGCATCGAGGTGAATGCCATCGACCGGGGTCGTCTTCGCTACAGAATTGCCGTCGAAGAAGCCGCAGTCGAGCTCGTCCGCGAGATCGCGATAGAGGGTGGGAAGCTTCGCCGACTCCTCGATGCCGCCAACGAACGACGCCGCAAACGGCACGTTCGCTGTCTCGCGGACCTTCGGCGGCGCGACGATCAGAATGTCAGGTCCATCGAATTCGAAGGGCCACGCATGATTGCGGATCAACCGCACCAGTCGGGCAATGCCCTGGCAGGCGGCAAAGGCCGACCCTGCCACGACAGGCTTCATGTCGTTGGTGCCGAGCAGCAAAATGACGAGATCAAGCGGCGCATGGCTCTGCAGGATCGTCGGCAGGATGCGTGCGCCATTCCGGTCGCAGTCAGCGAGATGATCGTCGAAGGCGGTGGTCCGCCCGTTCAATCCTTCAGCGATGACCCGGACCTCGTTGCCGAGTGCCGCCTGAAGCGTGCTTGGCCAACGATCCTTGTAGGCATGACGTCCGATGGTATCGGCGTCATAGCCCCAGGTCAGCGAGTCACCATAGCAAAGAACGGTCTTCGTCATGTCCGCCTCCGCTCCGGTCTCAAACGAGCATGCCCATCGGATTCTCGATGTAGCCCTTGAACGCCTGCAGCAGCTCCGCACCGAGCGCGCCGTCGACACAGCGATGGTCGGTCGAGAGCGTGACGCTCATCACGGTCGCGATGACCATTTCGCCCTTGCGTACGATCACACGCTGCTCGCCTGCGCCGACCGCTAGGATCGTTGCATGCGGCGGGTTGATGACGGCCGCGAAATTCTTCACGCCCATCATGCCCATGTTCGAGACCGACGTCGTACCGCCCTGATATTCTTCAGGCTTCAGCTTGCGATCCTTGGCGCGCTTGCCTAGGTCACGCATCTCGTTGGAGATGACCGAAAGGGTCTTTTCCTCGGCCTTGCGGATAATCGGGGTGATCAGGCCGCCTGGGATCGAGACAGCAACGCCGACATCGGCGTGCTTGTGCTTGACCATGTTGGCTTCAGTCCAGGAGACGTTGGCATCCGGAACATCGCGCAGCGCCAGTGCCATGGCCTTGATGACCATGTCGTTGACGGAGAGCTTGTAGGCAGCGCCGCCATCCTTGCGGGGAGCCGCGTCGTTCAGCTGGGCGCGCAGCGCCAGCAGCGCATCGAGTTCGCAATCGACGGTGACGTAGAAATGCGGAACGGTCTGCTTGGATTCGACGAGGCGCTTGGCGATGACCTTGCGCATGCCGTCATGCGGCACGAGCTCGTAAGAGCCTGGTTCAAACAGCTTGAGAACGGTTTCGTCGGACGCGCCCTTCGGTGCTGCGGCCGGCGCCGGTGCGGCAGCCTGCGGTGCAGCTGCGGCAGCCGGAGCCGCCTTGGCGCCACCACCTGTGACAAAAGCTTCCACGTCGCTCTTGACGACACGACCGTGCGGGCCGGAGCCGGAAATGGCGGACAAATCGATACCGGCTTCCTTCGCCAGACGACGCGCGAGCGGCGAGGAGAAGGTGCGGTTGCCACTTGCGGAAACGGCCGCGGGTGCAGCTGCCTGTGTCGAAGCAGCCGCCGGCGCGGGGGCGGCAGGTGCGACTTCCGGCTTCGGGGCTTCCACAGCCGCGGCCTTTGGAGCCGGAGCAGAGGCTGCTCCGCTAGCGGCAACGGAAAGGTCTTCGCCTTCCGCGGCGAGCACGGCGATCAAGGCATTGACCTTTACGCCTTCAGTGCCGGCAGGAACGACGATCTTCGCAACCGTGCCCTCATCGACGGCTTCGACTTCCATCGTCGCCTTGTCGGTCTCGATTTCTGCAATGATGTCGCCTGACTTGACCGTGTCGCCTTCCTTGACGAGCCACTTGGCCAGATTTCCTTCTTCCATCGTCGGAGAGAGGGCAGGCATCGTGATGTTGATAGGCATCGAAATACCCTCCCCTTGTTACTTGTAGCAAACAGCCTTCACGGCATCGACGACTTCGGCGACGCTCGGAAGCGCGAGCTTCTCGAGGTTGGCAGCATAAGGCATCGGAACGTCCTTGCCGGCGATCGTAAGAACCGGCGCATCGAGATAATCGAAGGCCTGCTGCATGACGCGAGTGGCGATTTCGGTACCGACGGAATTCTGCGGATAGCCTTCCTCGACGGTAACGAGACGGCCCGTCTTCTTGACCGATTCGATGACAGCAGGAAGATCCATCGGACGCAGCGTGCGCAGATCAATCAGTTCGGCATCGATACCGATCTTTTCGAGTTCCGCGACAGCCTTGACCGCATAGGTCATGCCGATACCGAAAGAGACGATCGTCACGTCCTTGCCGGGACGATGGATGCGGGCCTTGCCGATCGGCAGAACGAAATTGTCCATCTTCGGCACATCGAAGTGCTGACCGTAGAGAATTTCGTTTTCGAGGAAGACGACCGGGTTCGGATCGCGGATCGCAGCCTTCAGCAGACCCTTGGCGTCGGCTGCCGTATAGGGCATGACGACCTTGAGCCCCGGGATCTGGCTGTACCAGGACGCGTAATCCTGACTATGCTGGGCGCCGACGCGGGCTGCTGCGCCGTTCGGGCCGCGGAAGACGATCGGAGCGCCCATCTGGCCGCCCGACATGTAGAGTGTCTTGGCAGCGGAGTTGATGATCTGGTCGATCGCCTGCATAGCGAAGTTGAAGGTCATGAACTCGACGATCGGCTTGAGGCCGGCCATCGCAGCGCCGACGCCGACGCCAGCAAAGCCGTGCTCGGTGATCGGGGTGTCGATGACGCGGCGTGCGCCGAATTCCTGCAGAAGACCCTGGGTCACCTTGTAGGCGCCCTGGTATTCGGCAACCTCTTCGCCCATGACGAAGACGCTATCGTCAGCGCGCATTTCTTCGGCCATGGCATCGCGAAGCGCTTCGCGCACGGTCATGGAGACCATTTCGGTGCCTGCCGGAATTTCGGGATCATTCGGCACGGCAGCCTTCGGTTCTGCTGGTACCGGAGCAGCGGCGGGCGCCGGCTTTTCTTCCGCCTGCAGGGCAGCGGCAGCCGGAGCGGGCTGCGCAGCGGGTGCGCCGGAGATGTCGGAGGCCAATTCGCCGTCCTGCAGCAGGACCGCGATCTTGGCGTTAACCTTCACATTTTCGGTACCGGCCGGCACCAGCAGCTTGCCGATGACGCCTTCGTCGACGGCCTCGACTTCCATCGTCGCCTTGTCGGTTTCGATTTCGGCAATGACGTCACCTGACTTGACGGTGTCGCCTTCCTGCTTGAGCCACTTGGAAAGCGTGCCTTCTTCCATCGTCGGAGAGAGGGCGGGCATGAGTATATCGATTGGCATGGGTCGTCCCTCCCCGATTAGAGCAGAATGTCAGTGTAGAGCTCGGATGCATCCGGCTCCGGATCGGACTGGGCGAAGTCGGCACTATCAGCAACGACATCGCGGACGTCCTTGTCGATCGCCTTCAGATCGTCTTCCGAGGCCCAGCCCTTTTCGAGCAGACGCGCACGCACCTGTTCGATCGGATCCTGCTCGGAGCGCATCTTCTGCACTTCTTCCTTGGTGCGGTACTTCGCCGGGTCGGACATCGAGTGGCCGCGATAACGGTAGGTCAACATTTCGAGGATGATCGGGCCTTTGCCGGAGCGGCAATGCTCGAGGGCTTCGTCAGCTGCAGCCTTGACGGCGCGGACATCCATGCCATCGACCTGGATGCCGGGAATGCCGAAACCGGAGCCACGGAGGGAGTAGTTCGACTGCGCGGTAGCACGCGCCGTCGAGGTTCCCATGGCATAGCGGTTGTTCTCGACGATGTATATAATCGGCAGCTTCCAGAGAGCGGCCATGTTGAAGCTCTCGTAGACCTGGCCCTGATTGGCGGCACCATCACCGAAGTAGGCGACGGAGACACTGTCATTCCCGCGATACCGGTTGGCGAAGGCAAGGCCCGTTCCGAGCGAAACCTGGGCACCGACGATGCCGTGCCCCCCGTAGAAATGCTTCTCCTTGGAGAACATGTGCATCGAGCCGCCCTTGCCGCGCGAATAACCGCTACGGCGCCCGGTCAGCTCGGCCATGACGCCACGCGCGCTCATGCCGGTTGCCAGCATATGGCCGTGATCGCGATAGGCGGTGATAACCTGATCGCCTTCCTTCTGCGCCATCTGCATGCCGACGACCACAGCTTCCTGGCCAATGTAAAGGTGACAGAAACCACCAATGAAGCCCATGCCGTAGAGCTGTCCGGCCTTCTCCTCGAAGCGGCGGATCAATAGCATCTCGCGATAGGCCTTGAGCTCCTCATCGCGCGTAAAATCAGCAACAGGACCACCATTGGATGCCTTGTTCGCCGGCTTTGCGCTAGTTTTACGGCTGGAAACGGTCGCGGTTTTTCGCGGCGCCATTCACCCCTCCCTACGGGTTTGTCGGTTCTTTGGTGGCGCGTACCATAGGGAAGAAATTTCGCCGCAGCAATGCCATAAATGCATGGCTCGTATTCATCAGTAAGCTACTGATAAAAAAGACTTTATTTTGGTTAACTGAATTTCGGTTAATTGGAATAGTGAGTGAATATGACGATCTCGTCGGCACGAGAAACATTCAGCTGAAGACGCGCTTTCTCGTCCAGCATATCCTTGTCCATCGAACCGTCGCTCAGCAGCGCGACCTGCTTTTCGAGATGCTCGCGCTTGCCCTTCAGAACCGCCAACTCCCTTTCGCGCGCTATCCGCTGGCGCTCGAACCCCTCGGTTGCCCGCAGACCGTAATCACCGTGGATGCAATGATAGCCGAAGTAGGAGAGAAACGCGACCGTCATCGCCGGAACGACGAAACGACCGATCTTTTTCTTTTTGTGATGCTTTGTCCACATAAACGCACGCTCGAACGCATTACCTCGATGCGTCCAAGACTACCGGGCAGAGATTAACTGTCCGTTGACTATGAAAAATCAAGCAAGAAAAAACCCGCGCCTTTGGGACGCGGGTTCGAAGTCGTTGAAATCAGATGCGATTAGCCGCGGATGATTGAACGGCCGGCATAGCGGGCCTGCGGGCCGAGGCCTTCTTCGATGCGGATCAGCTGGTTGTACTTGGCAAGACGATCCGAACGCGATAGCGAACCGGTCTTGATCTGACCGCAGTTGGTGGCAACGGCCAGATCGGCAATCGTCGAATCTTCGGTTTCGCCCGACCGGTGCGACATGACCGCAGTGTAGGCAGCCTTGTGAGCAGTGTTGACGGCGTCGAGGGTTTCCGTCAGCGAGCCGATCTGGTTGACCTTGACGAGGATCGAGTTGGCAACACCCATGCGGATACCGTCGCGAAGACGGGCCGAGTTGGTGACGAAGAGATCGTCGCCGACCAGCTGAACCTTCTTTCCGGCCAGATCCGTCAGAGCCTTCCAGCCGTCCCAATCATCTTCGGCCATGCCGTCTTCGATCGAGATGATAGGGTACTGGGCCGCGAGCTGTGCAAGATATTCGGCCATGGCACCCGATTCCAGCGTGCGACCTTCGCCTTCGAGAACGTACTTGCCATCCTTGAAAAATTCCGTCGAGGCGCAGTCGAGGCCGAGGCTGATGTCGTCGCCCGGCTTGTAGCCGGCTTTCTCGATGGACTTCATGATGAAGTCGAGGGCTTCAGGCGCGCTCTTCAAGCCCGGCGCGAAGCCACCTTCGTCGCCGACGTTGGTGTTGTGACCCTGAGCCGACAATTCCTTCTTAAGGACGTGGAAGACTTCCGAGCCCATGCGGACGGCTTCGCGGATGGAATCGGCGCCGACCGGCAGGATCATGAATTCCTGGAAGTCGATCGGATTGTCGGCATGCGCACCACCGTTGATGATGTTCATCATCGGAACCGGCAGAAGATGGGCGCTCGCACCGCCGAGATAGCGGTAAAGCGGCAGGCCGGAAGCCTGAGCAGCCGCCTTGGCAACGGCGAGCGACACGCCGAGGATAGCGTTGGCACCGAGACGCGACTTGTTCGGTGTGCCGTCCAGCTCGATCATGATATTGTCAATCTGGATCTGGTTTTCGGCGTCGATGCCACCGATCGCGTCGAAGATTTCCGTGTTGGCGGCTTCGACGGCCTTTTCAACACCCTTGCCGAGATAGCGCTTGCCGCCATCACGTACTTCGACGGCTTCGTGAGCACCGGTCGAAGCGCCCGACGGCACCGCCGCGCGGCCCATGCTGCCATCTTCGAGATAGACATCGACTTCGACGGTCGGGTTGCCACGGCTGTCGAGAATCTCGCGGGCGATAATGTCGGTAATTGCGGTCATCGGCTCTTCCTGCTCGAGGGTGGATAAATCGTTCGAAGCCTGTTTAATCGAAGGCACGCAAATTACAATGCCACACCGACGACACACGGCACGTCACGGACCTATCGCGCGAATATGTCAGGCTTTTGAAGAGGCGCGTCGCGGCATCCTTCCGCTGCCCTGCTCCAGTGTTTCGAAACTTCAGGTTTTGAAAACAAGTCACCGCATTCAATGTGGTTGCAAATTTATCGATCAGTAACCAATTAATATTACAATTAATACTCGATGAGGAAATACTGCCTGTCCTCCGGCAAGTAGTATTGCATGATGCACTTCCTTATGCGGTTCAAGCCCGCCTGTTTATAGGGATCGTAAATCCCTCCAAACTCCAAGCCATTTCAATAAACAACACCTGTTTGCTATTAGAATTCACGGGGCGCCGGATGAAACTCAATATTGCTCGCAGCCTTGCCATCTTCGCGGCCGTCATCACCGCAGGATTGATCACTTCGATCGGCATTCAGAATTACGCCTTCAACAAGCTGCGGGTGAACGGCGAAATGTATAGGCAGATCGTCTACGGAAAGGATCTCGTTGCCGATATCCTGCCGCCACCTCTCTATATCGTTGAATCCTACATGCTTGCACTTGAGGCGGTGCAGCGTCCTGAAGTCGCGCGGAAGAATATCGAGCGCATCCAGACTGTCCTGAAGCCCGCCTATGAGGATCGCCGCAAATATTGGTCGGAAACAGCACTCAGCGCCGACCTCAAGGAAAAACTCCTGAGCGATGTCCTCGTCAAAGGCGACGTGTTCTGGAAGGTGATGGCAGAAGAACTCGCCCCAGCCATTCTCAAGAACGACGACGCCGTCATCCCGGCGGCTTTCGAGAAGCTTTCAACGAATTTCCATATTCATGAAGAAGCCGTCAACAAGCTCGTGGATATGGCGAACGCTTTCCTGGCTGCTGCCGAAAAGGATGCCGCCGAACAAACCCGCATCCTCTCCACCATCACGCTCGCGGCAGCCGCTGTCTCGTTTTGCCTGTTGCTCGGCGGCCTTTACGTCTTCCGTCGACGCGCTATCGTGCCACTCTCAGCAATGCGCGACTATATGGCGATCCTTGCCGCCGGCGATTATTCGAAGGAAGTGCCCTTCAGCCGCCGCGCCGACGAGATCGGCGAGATGGCGCGCGCCGTCACCGTGTTCCGTGACGCCGCCGAGGAACGGAACAATATCCGTGAGCGCCAGGATGCCGAACGCCAGGTCCAGACACAGCGCGATGCGGCGCTCGCCGCCACCAAGGCAGACGAGGAAGCCGCCCGCGAGCGCGTCATCACCAGTCTGAGCCGCGGTCTGGAGCGCCTTTCCGGCGGCGACCTCTCTTTCCAACTCAGCGAGCCCTTCGAAGCGACCTATGAGAAGCTGCGCGAGGAGTTCAACTCGAGCATCCGTACACTTTCCGGCGCAATGAAAGAAATCTCAGCCGTCACGAATACGGTAAGGACCGGCTCGAGCGAAATCGCGTCGAGCACGGATGATCTGGCCCGGCGAACGGAACATCAGGCCGCCTCACTGGAGCAAGCAGCCTCGGCGCTCGACCAGATCACGGTCACCGTCAAGAATTCATCGGAACGGGCCAACGAAGCCAACGCGATGATGACGGCGACCAAGGAAAGCGCAAGCTACTCGGCGACCGTCGTGCACGAGGCGGTGGCCGCGATGGAGAAGATCGAGACATCATCCGCACAGATCGGCCAAATCATCAACGTCATCGACGAAATCGCCTTCCAGACCAACCTCCTCGCACTCAATGCCGGAGTGGAGGCCGCCCGCGCAGGTGAGGCCGGAAAGGGCTTTGCCGTCGTTGCACAGGAAGTGCGCGACCTTGCCGGTCGGTCCGCCAATCTGGCGAAAGAAATCAAACAGTTGATCGAGACCTCTTCCAGCCAGGTTTCAGCAGGCGTCGGCCTTGTCAACCGCACAGGCGAAGCACTCGGCAATATCGATCAGCAGATTCTCAAGGTCACGGCGCTGATCGAGGGGATCGTGCGTTCTTCCGCCGAACAAACCACCGCGCTCCTGGAAGTCAATGCCGCCATCAACACGATGGACAGCGTCACGCAGCAGAACGCGGCGATGGTCGAGCAAACCAGCGCCGCCTGCCGAGAGCTGGGCGACGAGGCGGTGCACCTCAATCACCTGCTGTCCCGTTTCTGTCTCGACGAAACGGGAAAGTCTGTGACCATGGGATATCCCTCCCACAAAAGGATGGCGCTCGCCGGTTGACGGCCGACACCGTCTGCCGGTTTCAGGCGGCCTTTGCAATCCCGTCGAAGGCCAGCAGCTTTTCGAGCAGCCGCGGCATATCCTTCAGATACACCATGTTCGGCCCGTCGGATGGCGCATTGTCAGGATCTTCGTGCGTTTCTACGAAGACACCGGCGACGCCAACCGCAACGGCTGCCCGTGCCAGCGTCTCCACGAATTCGCGCTGGCCGCCGCTCGAACCGCCCTGCCCGCCCGGCTGCTGCACCGAATGCGTCGCATCGAAAACGACTGGAGCACCCATCGCCGCCATGATTGGCAGCGAACGCATGTCGGAAACCAGTGTGTTGTAGCCGAACGAGGCGCCGCGTTCGCAAAGCAGAATATTCGGGTTTCCGGTCGCGTTCAGCTTGTTGAGAACGTTCTTCATGTCCCAAGGCGCCAGGAACTGTCCCTTCTTGACGTTAATGGCTCGGCCGGTCTTCGCGGCTGCCACTAACAGATCGGTTTGACGGCTCAGGAAGGCCGGGATCTGCAGGACGTCGACGACCGTCGCCACCTCGGCGCACTGCTCCTCGGTGTGGATGTCGGTCAGAACCGGAAAGCCGTATTCCTTCTTGAGGTCCGAAAAGACCTCCAGCGCCTTTTCAAGACCTACGCCGCGCTGCGCCGACAGCGAGGTGCGGTTTGCCTTGTCGAACGAGGACTTGTAGACGAGGCCGAGACCAAGTTTGTCGCAGAGTTCCTTCAATACACCGGCGACCATGAAGGCATGGTCGCGGCTCTCCATCTGGCAAGGCCCGGCAATCAGGGACAGCTTGCCGGCATTCGAAAAGGTGACGCGGCCGGCGCCTTCGCCGATCACGACTTCGGAATTTGTCTGGCTCATCGTTTCTCCTCGAAGGCGAAGAGCGCGCCCTGACCGGGCGCCGCCTTCACCAGAATTCGATTGTTCTTGCGCGTGTAAGTCATCCCGTTAGCAGCCAAATGCGCTTCTGTCACGGCGAGATCACTGACCTTGAAGACAATGGCGACGCCACGCAGGCCGCGATCGTTTGAAGGTGCCGGAATATCGAAGTAGGCATCCAATCCATCTGGGGAGAGAACGCTCACTCTGGCGTTCGGAGTTGTCACACTCGCGCCAAAGGCCTCGTTGGTCACCGGGAGGCCGTGCGCCGCAGCACGCACAAATGGCGCAAATGCTTTTGGGTCCGGCGCGCCAAGAACAATCTCTGCGATCCCACCCACGCCATTTGCGTGCTTTTGCAGCGCTCTACGGTCAGCCGGCAGCGGATTGACGCGTTGGCACGTAAAAAAGAAAAAATCCGGAGCCCGCAGATCGACCGCGAACGCGAGCTTGAACGCAGCGGTGACCTGAGAGCCGTCAGGCATCTTCATCGGCCGCTCGAACTGCAGCATCTCGCCGCCATTGATCTTTTCGGCAAGGAACCGGGCGTGGTCGCGATCAGCATCGGCGGTCGCAAAGACCACCGCGGAGAACCCATCATCCCCGCATCGAAATCGGAAAGCCCGGTCACGCGCAGTGAAGACATTGCCTTTCTTCGCCGACGCCTCGTGCAGCTCCGCGCTGGCGACGCCCAAGGGTTCCAGGTATGTTTCGTCGGCGAAGAATATGCAGGCGTTCTCGGTTCCAAAAGGATGCCGGGCATCGGGCGCGACGGTGAATCCCAGCTTTCCCAAGCGCTCGCGCGCAAGTCCGATATTGGAGACCGGCAGCACGATGTGGTCCAGCGGATGTGCTTCGCTCATGGCAAACTCTCCGGAATTTGCGAAGATGTGCGCCGGGCAAGGCAACAATGCAACCCCCTTCTACGCTTTCACTCAAATGCGACGCAAAAACGGAGCAAGTTGCAGGCAAGTTTTATGAACATTTAGGTACTTGCGGAACACATATGGAACATATAGTGTCTGTTCTGGCTTTGTTTCACGACTCTGGGGTTCAACTTCGATGCTGACGCGCAAGCAACAGGAGCTTCTTCTCTTCATTCACGAGCGAATGAAGGAATCCGGTGTCCCTCCGTCTTTCGACGAAATGAAGGACGCCTTGGATCTCGCGTCCAAGTCAGGCATCCACCGGCTGATTACCGCGCTCGAAGAACGGGGCTTCATTCGCCGACTGCCTAATCGGGCCCGCGCATTGGAGGTCATCAAGCTGCCGGAGGCTTACAATCCGAGCCTGCAGCCCCGCCGCGGCTTTTCGCCGAGCGTTATCGAAGGCAGCCTCGGCAAACCGCAGCCGGTTGCGCCTCCGAAGCCGGCTGCGCATGCCGACAACGACAGCTCGGCTTCCGTACCGGTGATGGGGCGGATAGCTGCCGGCGTGCCGATTTCTGCAATCCAGAACAATACCCACGACATTACAGTTCCGGCCGACATGCTTGGCCCGGGCGAGCACTATGCGCTTGAGGTGAAGGGCGACTCGATGATCGAAGCCGGCATCTTCGACGGCGACACGGTGATCATCCGCAACGCCAGCACGGCAAATGCCGGCGACATCGTCGTCGCACTCGTCGATGACGAGGAAGCGACCCTCAAACGTTTCCGCCGCAAGGGCGCCTCCATTGCGCTTGAGGCCGCGAACCCGGCTTATGAAACGCGCATTTTCGGACCCGACCGCGTCAAGGTTCAGGGCAAGCTGGTCGGCCTCATTCGCCGTTATCACTAACGGCGGGCAGCTCGTCGTCAAACGTACCGCTTCGCCAGTTGTATGCCTGATGCCGCATCCAGGGGTGATCAAGCGTGGTATACGCGGCCGTCACGATGGGTGCTCCACATCTATCCGTATCTCAGCGGTGCCCGAGCGGCGCAAGGTTTCGCCGGTGAATAGCAGTGCGCCCGACCGGCATTCCGTCAGGCGAGCAGGCGTTGCGACAATATCGGCGGTGTCGCACGCAGCGCCGAAGTACACAGGGTTTTCGACGATTGTCAGGACGTAGCCGCTATCATGCGTGGCGGTGCACCAGGCAGAGAACCGCGCCAGTCCCGAGGAAGACCGGAGAGAACAGGAAGAACCGCCCATGTTCCATCTCCGTTGCCACAACCCGTCGAAACCACGATGAGCAGCCGAGAGTCGGTCGTACGCCGCGCTGGCCAGGAAACGAGTGATTGCGTGCGGAAGGCGCGGAGGCTTGGGAGCAGATTGAGCCCGGAGAAAATAACGCTCTGCCGCACGAGCAGGCGCATCGGCGCCGGGTCTCTCACCTCAAATGGCTTCAACCCCGGCATGCATCTGCGCCCAAAAGTAGCGGCCCTTGCAACCACAATGCAAGCTCGCGAGGCTTGAAGCAACAATAATCGATTGAAATCTGAAGGAAAATCGGAAGTCAGAAAAGCCAAGGATTATCATTAGCTTCTGCTATGCGCAGGGTTCATCGCAGCAGTGCCCAAAAGTTGATACTGCAATGCACAAAATGGCACCACGGTAACTTGGCATTCGGCGCGCGATCATATAGCTATCGTCGACGACGCTTAACCCTATGGCGCTTTTATGGCGCCAACCGCCAGTTTGGAGGATCAGAATGACGGAACAAAGCGCAACACTGAAAATCGGTGATAAATCAGTCGATCTCGCCGTCAAGAGCGGCACGATTGGCCCTGATGTCATCGATATCGGCGCCCTGTACAAGAATACGGCTTCCTTCACGTACGATCCTGGTTTCACCTCGACCGCATCCTGTGAATCGAAAATCACGTATATCGATGGTGATGCCGGCGTATTGCTTCATCGCGGTTATCCGATCGAGCAACTTGCCGAGCACGGCGACTTCCTCGAGGTCTGCTACCTGCTTCTCTACGGAGAACTGCCGACCGCTGCCCAGAAGAAGGATTTCGACTATCGCGTCACGCATCACACGATGGTGCATGAGCAGATGAGCCGGTTCTTCACTGGCTTCCGCCGCGACGCGCATCCGATGGCCGTCATGTGCGGCTGCGTCGGCGCGCTGTCGGCCTTCTACCATGATTCCACCGACATCACGGATCCGCATCAGCGCATGGTCGCAAGCCTGCGGATGATCGCCAAGATGCCGACGCTCGCTGCCATGGCCTACAAGTATCACATCGGCCAGCCCTTCGTTTACCCGAAGAACGATCTCGACTACGCCTCGAACTTCCTGCGCATGTGCTTCGCAGTTCCCTGCGAGGAATATGTGGTCAATCCGGTGCTGGCCCGCGCCATGGACCGCATCTTCATCCTGCATGCCGATCATGAGCAGAACGCTTCGACCTCGACCGTCCGCCTCGCCGGCTCGTCGGGCGCAAACCCGTTTGCCTGCATCGCGGCCGGCATTGCATGCCTCTGGGGCCCGGCTCACGGCGGCGCCAATGAAGCTGCGCTGAACATGCTCACCGAGATCGGCACCGTTGACCGTATTCCGGAATACATTGCCCGCGCCAAGGACAAGAACGATCCGTTCCGTCTGATGGGCTTCGGTCACCGCGTCTACAAGAACTACGATCCGCGCGCCAAGATCATGCAGAAGACGACGCATGAGGTTCTCGGCGAACTCGGCGTCAAGGACGATCCGTTGCTCGAAGTCGCGATGGAACTCGAGCGCATCGCACTGACCGATGAATACTTCATCGAGAAGAAGCTCTATCCGAACATCGACTTCTACTCGGGCATCACGCTGAAGGCCCTCGGCTTCCCCACGACCATGTTCACCGTGCTGTTTGCTCTCGCTCGCACGGTCGGCTGGATTGCCCAGTGGAATGAGATGATCGAAGATCCGGAACAGCGTATCGGTCGCCCGCGCCAGCTCTACATCGGCGAGCCGCAGCGTGATTACCTGCCGGTCTCCAAGCGCTAAACTGCGATAGCAGACAGCAAAAAGCCCGGTCAGAAATGGCCGGGCTTTTTCTTTTGAAGGACGTCGAGAACGATCTCTGCCGCGTGTTCTCCGGGCGGCTTCTCGGTCTGCATCCTCTGCCAGAGAACGTCAAACCCCTCCATCATCGCCCGCCGCGGCAAGGTGTCTGCCGAAAGCTTCTCCATCCAGCGTGCAAAGCTGCCGCCGCGGACCACGTCATTGATATATTCGGGTACAATCGCGTAATCGGCGATCAGGTTCGGGAGAGCCGCGCTCCACGTTTTGATCTTGCTGGTCATGAGCTTGATGATCCAGTCCGTCTTGTAGGCCGAAATGCAGGGAACCCCCGTCAGTGCCAGCTCGAGCACGACAGTCCCGGATGCGGCCATGGCCGCATCCGCTTCAGCGAATGCCTGCCACTTCTGCTCCGCGCCCGTCACGATCTCGGGCTTGGTCGTCCAATCCTTGACGAGATCACGGATCATGGATTCGCGGCGCGGCATGGTCGGCAAAACGAAGCGCACATCTCCGTTGCGGGCCACTAGCTCGCTCACGGCATCGCCAAAATGCGGCAGCAGCTTCATGATCTCGGACGAGCGCGAACCCGGCAGCAACATCACCGTCTTGCGGTCGCTTTCGTTTCGAGGTTTCGTCTGCTCGCGCTGGCGTCGCGCGCCCAGCAGGTTCGGATCGGCGGTCAAACGGTGACCGACGTAGGTCGTTGGCGGACCGCCCAACTTGCGCATCACTTCCGGCTCAAAGGGCAAGACCGCCAGCACCTGGTCGACATAGGCGCGCATGCGCTGCGCGCGGTATTCTTTCCACGCCCATACGCTGGGACAAACATAATTAACAACCGGCAGGTCGGGCAGCGCCGTTCGCACGCGCTTTGCGACCCTATGAGTGAAGTCGGGACTATCGACTATAATAAGCACATCAGGCTTCGCGGCTATGATCGTCGTCGCCGTCTCACCAATACGCCGAACCAGCCGTGGCAGTTTCGAAAGAACCTGCGTGATGCCCATGACCTGCAGTTCGGAGAAATCGAAAAGCGAGCGCAGGCCCTGCGCCTCCAGCCCCTCGCCACCGACGCCGATCAATTCCACACTGCCAGGAAACTGCCGTTTCAAGGCGGCGATCAGGTCCGCGCCCAAGAGGTCGCCCGAAACCTCTCCAACAATAATGGCAACTTTCAGTGAAGCCTCGCTCACGCTAGCCCCCAGGATGGCAATCCCCTATCCAGTCCGCACACGAAGATACCGGCCTCATCCGCAGCCTTTATGACAGCGTCACGCTCCAGGATCAGCGAGCGACCCGCCTCAATCGCCACGCCGGCCAATCCCGCCTGGCGCAGGTTCTCGATCGTCGAAATACCGATCGACGGCAGGTCCGCGCGGATATCCTGCTGAGGCTTGCAGAGTTTTACGAGCACTCCGCGCCGGCGCGCGGAAATCCGTCCGGCTGACCGCAGGTTCGCGACACGCTCCAGCATGCTGTCTGTGCCTTCCACTCCCTCGAGCGCGACGATACGGCCACCGACTGAAACCGACCCCTGACCAACGTCCAGCCTACCGAGCGCATCCGCCGCTTCTGCTGCTCGTACTATGTCCTTCGTGTCGTCGGCACTTGGCTGCACGGCGCCCAGTGGACCGACGCAGGCAAGCAGATCCGGTGCGATCTCGTGCGCGCCGACAACCCGGCGTCCATTCTCTTCGATCAAGGCGATGACCATGCGCAGCACCGTATCGTCGCCGCCAGCGAGCAGCGTACGGATTGTCGACGGCAATTTCGCGAGGGTCTTCAGTGTCGGCCGAACTTCGCGCCACTCCGGGCGCCGGCGTACACCACCAGACATGACAACGCGATCTATGCCGTTGCTTTCAAAGATCCGGTTGAGAGCGGCGAAGTCGCCGACGCCAATGACGGCGTGGTCAAAGTCTTCCCAAGAACGGTCGGCCTCGTCCTTCAGAGCGATGATGAAGGGGTTCTCGCCTGCTTGCCGCGCCGCAGTGGCGACATGAGACGGTAGAAGGCCGCTGCCTGCGATGATTGCCAAGCGGCCTTTTGCCATGTCACCAGCGAGAGCCAAGCATCACCCTTTCTGTCCCCTGGTCGGAGAGGAAAGAGCGCGATCGCTTTCCGCGGCGATAAAGTCGAGAATCTGAATGACCTGTTCGCAATCGGCAAACTCATCCCGGATCGCGGCGGCGTTGTCACGGATCGAACCGTCGCCTTCGAAGATCGCCTTGTAGGCGCGCCGCACCGCATGAATCGTCGCTCGGTCAACACCAGCGCGGGTCATGCCAACGACGTTCAGGCCGCTCAGAAGACCGGGATTGCCATTGAGCATGCCATAGGGAATGACATCATAACTGACCGCCGAGAGCCCACCGACAAAGGCCTGCCGGCCGACGCGCGTGAACTGATGCACGGCACAGCCGCCACCGAGAATGACACGATCCTCGATCGTGACGTGGCCCGCGAGCATCACATTGTTGGACATGATGACGTTGTTTCCGACCCGGCAATCATGGGCGATATGCGAATTCGCCAGGAAGAGATTGTTGTTGCCGACAATCGTCTGGCCACCGAAATCGGCAGTTCCCGTGTTTACCGTCACGCCTTCGCGGAAAGTGCAGTTGTCGCCGATCGTCAGGGTCGTCTCTTCGCCGCCATGATGAACGCTCTGGGGATCTCCACCGATAACGGCCATCGGGAAAATGCGGCAGCCCTTACCGATCGTCGTCTTGCCGGACACAACCGCATGCGCCAGCAGTTCCACATTATCGCCCAGCGCGACCTTCGACCCAACGTGGCAAAAAGGGCCAATCTTGACGTTCTCGCCAATCACGGCGCCATCTTCGACGACCGCCATGGCGTGAATGCTGGCGCTGGCTGCTATGGTGCTCATGCTTGATCCTTGCGAACGATCATCGCCCCGATGTCAGCTTCGGCGACGAGCGCTCCATCAACCTTAGCATCGCAATGGAACTTCCAGATATTACCGCGCTGCTTCTGTTTCTTCACGTGATATTCGACACGATCGCCGGGAATGACCGGCTTGCGGAAACGCGCATTATCGATCGTCATGAAGTAGACCAGATTCCCGGTTTCGTCTTGCTTCTTGGCGCAGATCGCTCCAGCCGTCTGCGCCATGCCTTCTATGAGCAGTACACCCGGCATAATTGGCGATTCGGGAAAGTGACCGGTGAAATGCGGTTCGTTTGCAGTCACGTTCTTGATGCCTACCGCGGATTCGTCGCCGTCAATATCGATGATCCTGTCCACTAGCAGGAACGGATAACGATGTGGCAGCAGCTTCATGATCTCAATGATATCTGCCGAAGAGAGCGAAGTCTTGGCTTCCTCAGTCATTCTTTTCTCCCGTTTTCTTGCTGCCCGTTGATCGCGCCAAAATCGCTGCCGTCTCTCGCAGAAAATCGTGGATCGGACGCGCGGGCACACCACCGTAACGTTCGCCGGCAGGTATATCTCCGATCACGCCGCTTTTCGCGGCGATCTGCACTCCGTCACCGATCTTGATATGTCCGTTCAGTCCGGCCTGACCGCCGATCTGCACGCCATCGCCAAGCACCGTGCTGCCGGCAATACCGACCTGGGAAACAATCGCGCAATGGCGTCCAATGCGGACGTTGTGGCCGATCTGTACCTGATTGTCGATCTTTGTGCCTTCGCCGACGACCGTATCATCCATCGTCCCGCGATCGATCGTCGTGTTGGCGCCGATCTCGACATGGTCCTGAATGATGACCCGACCGATCTGCACGATCTTGATCATCCCGCGCGGACCTGGAGCATAACCGAAGCCATCCTGGCCGATCCGCGCGCCGTTGTGAATGATGACGCCGTTGCCGACGAGTGCGCACAGCACGCTTGCGCCAGCCGCGATCGTACAATTGCGGCCGATCTTGACGTTCGGTCCGATGACCGCGCCCGCTCCGATATGTGTGCCCTCGCCGATTTCGGCATGCGCGCCGATGACCGCGAATGGCTCGACTGAAACCTTGTCCTCGAGCCGGGCCGTCGGATCAACGATCGCACGATCGGAGATACCGGAAGCTTCAGACAACAGTGCTTCAGGCCGCAGCGCCTTCGAATAGAGATAGCCCCCCGCCATGGCAAAGGCCGCATGAGCATTCTTCGAAATCAGAACAGGCAGATGATCGGGCACCAGTGATCTCAGACCGGCGCTGCAAAGCACGGCAGACGCCGCACACGTTGCGAGCTCGTCCTTGCTCTTCTTCGACATGATGTAACAGAGATCCCCCGCCTTCGCCCGGCTGACCGGCGAAACGGAACGGATCAGGACATCTGCAGTTTTGAGATCGGCAAGCTCTGCCCCAAGATATTGCGCCAACTCCGAGAGTTTCACGCCATCATGGGGCAGAAAAAAATCATTTTGCTCCATCGGCAAATCTCCAGAACGGAATTCGGTTTTACGGTTCCGGACTGCCGATATCAGAATTGGTTGTTTATGCCAAACTTGAAGTGCTGAGTCTTGTCGAAGTCTTCCTTGAGAACCGGAATAGCGTAGTCAACGCGCAGCGTGCCGAATGGCGACGCCCACATAAGACCAACACCGACAGAAGCGCGGAGTGATGCATCCTCACCATCGACTGCCTGGCCAAAGGTATCAACCTTGTTGCCGAACAGCGTACCTGCATCGGCGAACACTGCGCCGCGCAACCCGAAGTCACGCGGGAATGCCGGCAACGGGAAAGTTGCTTCGGCCGACACCGTGAAATAGGTCGTACCGCCAAGCGGATCGTCAGGATTGCCACCGCCGATACGCGGGCCGATGCCCTTGTTCTCGAAGCCGCGAATGTCGCCGTTGGTCAGCGTGAACTGGTCAAAGACGTTCAGGTTGTCGCCAAAACCGACGACATAACCCGCCGAACCCGCAATCGAACCGACGATATCGGCATCATCCGCCAGCAGGTGGTAATACCGTGCCTTACCGTAGATCTTATAGAACTCCGAGTCACCGCCCAAGCCAGCAATTTCCTGCGTGGCGCTTGCATAGATACCTTCGCGAGGCAGCGTCATGTCATCGAGCGTGTTGTAGGTCAGCGTCTGCGAAACAGACGACTTCACCCACGGACTGTCTTCAACGAGGTGCTGGTATGGCGCCGACAGATTGCTCAGCGAGCCCGAGGGATCATACTTCATCTGCTTGTAGTTATAGCGGAACGTTGTCGCCAGATCTTCCGTGATCGGCGCCGTCGCACGCAGTACACCGCTGTTTTCCTCGTAGTCGTAGTTGTCGTTGCTCGACGTTTCGCTGTGGTTAAGATCGAAACCGACAGCCAAACGATAGCCCAGGAAGTAGGGCTCCGTGAAGTTCAAGCCATAGGTCTGGGAACCTTCTTGACCGCCACCGGCGCTAACCTTGATGTACTGACCGCGACCCAGGAAGTTCTTTTCCTCGACAGATGCTTCGAGCAGCAGACCGTCGCCGCCGGCAGCATAGCCTGCGCCGATACCGAACGAGCCAGTCGCCTGATCCTGCACGTCAACGACAACAACGACGCGATCCGGCGAGCTGCCAGGCTGCGTGGAGATATTGACCGACGAGAAATAACCGAGAGCTTCGAGGCGGCGCTTGGCCCTCGTAATCATCTGCTGATTGAAGGCGTCGCCCTCGCTCATGTCAAACTCACGACGGATGACAAAGTCACGCGTACGGCTGTTACCACGGATTTCGATGCGCTCGACATAGGCGCGTTCACCCTGGTCAACCAGGTATTCGACGCCAATCGTGTTGTTACCCAGATCGCGGTTGCCGCGCGGCGTGACGCGCGCAAAAGGATAGCCGGCAGACGCGACCTGATCGGAGATCGCTTCCATGGACTTCTGAACTTCCTTGGCGCTGTAGACCTGCCCTTCGTGCGTGCGGACGAGCCCCTGAAGCTGCGCCGCATCAATACCGGGAACAGTCGACTGCACGGTCACGGCACCAAAATTATAGCGCGGGCCCTCTTCGATATTGAAGGTCAGCGTGTACTTGTTCGTTGTCTCGTCGAATGCCGCATCCGATGAGATGATGCGGAAGTCGGCGTAGCCGCGATTGTAATAGAACTGCCGCAGCGTCTCTTCGTCTGCACGGAGCTTGTCTTCGCTATAAACGTCCTTGCGGGTCAGGAACGACAGGAAGTTCGAGCGCTTCGTGTTGATGACCGAGGAGAGACGGCCGGAGCTGTAGGCATTGTTGCCAACGAAATTAATAGCGGCAATCTTGGTGCGATCACCTTCGTCGATGACGAAAGCCAGATTTACGCGTCCCTCACCGAGGGGCACAACTTGCGTGGTCACCTGAACCTCGCTGCGCCCGGTCGCGGCGTACGCATCCTTGATCGCCTGAATGTCCGATTGGATCTGCGCGTCGTTAAAAGGTCCGGCCGCGTGCGTCTTCACGACAGCAGCAAGCTTGTCATCCTTGATCTTGCGGTTGCCGTTGAAGACGACCTGGTTGACGAGCTGCGCTTCCTGGACGGAAACAACCAGCGTGCTGCCCGACACGGAAATCTTGACGTCCGAGAAATAGCCGGTGTCGTAGAGTTGCTTCACCGAGTCATCGATATCGGTGTTGGAGAAGCTCTGGCCAGGCTGGATTGTCAGGTTGGAGCGCACTGCTTCGGCGCCGACACGGCTTGCGCCGCGCACATCAATGCGCTGAATGACTGCAGCTTCTGCCGTCGTTGCCGAGACGAAAACCGTTGCACCTGCCCCCGAAGCAACAATACCTGCAGACAGCGCAACCGCCGATACTGCGTTCAAAAATCTTGAACCAGCCTTCATTTCACCCATTACCTTTTTTCTCGTCCCCGGCTCCAGGCGTCCCCCGATTCCGGCCACGTGTGTCGTTTTACCCGCTTTTGACATACAAGCAAGGGAGCAAGTTAATTTCTGTTTACTTCATTTCTAAGCGTGACGCATTCGCCACTACAGCTTTGAAACATCGTAAATAAACGGTAATTTTCCCTCGTCCAGCAATCAGCCAATCAAAGCACTTATATCGTTCCAGGTGGCAAAAACCATCAAGCTCAAAACCATCGCCAAGCCAATGCGGAACGCAATGTCCTGAGCAGACGAACCCAACGGCTTTCCCCTCACCGCTTCAATCGCATAGAACATCAAATGGCCACCATCAAGTACCGGAACCGGCATCAGGTTCAGTAATCCGATGGAAACCGACAAGACAGCAGCGAGTTGCAGCAAAGCTGCAACGCCCAACGTCGCCATCTGGCCGGAAGCCTGCGCGACGCGGATCGGTCCGCCGAGCTGATCTGGCTTCATATAACCGGAGACCAGATTACCGATATACTTGAAGGTGCCGGTAACGATGTGCCAGGTCTGGATCGTGCCTTCCTTGACCGCCTCCAGAGGCGAGTAAGTCTGGACCCGGAAGTGGCCGACGTCCTGGTTCGTGACAATGCCGATAAGGCCGATCTCGATCTTGTTTCCGAACTGATCGGTCATATCCGTCCGGGCCGGCACCATCGGCACATCCAGTTTCTCGCCGTTGCGCTCAATCGTCACGACGATCCGCTGCTCCGGTCGAATACTGACGTAGCGCCGGACGTCATCGAAAGTCTCGACCTTCGTGCCATCGATGGCGATCAGCAGATCGCCCGGCACCACGCCCGCTTCGGCTGCAACGCTGCCCGGCTTGACTTCTGCAACAACAGGATCGGCGACCGATCGACCGTAGATCGAGAAAAGAACCGCAAAAATCGCAATCGCGAGGATGAAATTGGCAATCGGGCCGGCGGCAACGGTTGCGGCACGCTTCCAAAGCTTCGCGCCGGCGAACGACCGCGCGCGATCTTCTTCCGACATCGCCGCGAGCTTGTCATCATCGGGCTTGCTCGATGCATCTTCGTCGCCGAAAAAGCGGACATAGCCGCCAAGCGGTATCAGCGAAAGTTTCCAGCGCGTTCCATGCTTGTCGGTGAAGCCGAGCAGTTCCGGACCGAAGCCGATCGAGAACGCCAGTACCCGGATGCCACTCCAGCGCCCAACAAGATAGTGCCCCATCTCGTGCACGAATACGAGCAACGACAAGACGAGGATGAAGGGCACCATATAGCCCGTCAGGAACGCCAATATACCGGTCAAGCCAAGCATCCGATCTTTCCGCCAGCCTTTGCAGACATTATACGCCGAACAGGGCTGCACCGAGCGACGTTATTTCGGCGCCCTTTATCAGCGAAAAAAGCCCAGCTAGCAAGAACGCCGCAAAGCAGGCAAAAATGAGCCCGTCGACACGGTCCATGACGCCGCCATGGCCGGGGATCAGATGGCTCGAGTCCTTGACGCCGAAGCGGCGCTTGATGAAGGACTCGAAGAGATCGCCGGCCTGGCTGCAGACCGACAGGATGAACGCGATCGGCGCCACCAGCACGACGCTTTGCGGAAATGCAAAATAGGCAACGAGGCTGCCGGCAATCACCGCGGAGACGGCGCCGCCAATGGCGCCGGACCATGTCTTTCCCGGAGAAATCTTCGGCGCCAGCTTCGGGCCACCGATTGCGCGGCCGACGAAATAGGCAAGAATGTCGGTCGACCACACGACCGCAAATACGAAGAGCATCGCAACAAGCCCGACACTGTCGGCACCGCGGATGCTCGAAAGCGCAATTCCGGTAAGACCGGCGTACACGATCCCCGTGGGAAACCAGCGCGACACGCCTGACGTAAACACGAAGCCGACAGCAATCAGGAAGAAAAGCACCAAGAGTAGCAGGGAGTGTCCCATCGTACCTGCAACGACCGCTACCGCGATCGCTGCCTGCCCTGCCCAACCGATTACATTGGCAACCGGCCGTTCCGTGGCAAGCTTCGTAATGGTCGACCATTCATAGTAGATCAACAGCCCGATCAATGCCGAGAGCAGGCTGAAGGCGACCCCACCGTACCAGGTAGCGAGCAGAACGATAACGGCAAGAATAGCGCCCGAGATAACGCGTAGCTTCAGCTCCTGCTGCATCAGGTGCCCACAGCAGCAGCCGTCTGTGCCACCAATCCGCCAAATCGACGGTCCCGCGACGCGAAGGTCTCCAACGCCGAGTAGAAAATCTCTCGGCTGAAGTCGGGCCAATACTCGGGAACGAAAATGAACTCGGAGTAAGCCGCCTGCCAGAGCAGGAAGTTGGAGAGGCGCTCTTCCCCGCTTGTGCGGATGATCAGATCGGGATCCGGGATACCTGCTGTGTCGAGCCGCGCATTGATCAGCGCGGGAGAAATATCCTGTGCCCTGAGCCGGCCTGCCTCGACGTCACGTGCAAGGCTTGTCATCGCACGAGCGATCTCGTCACGCGAACCATAATTGAAGGCGATAACGAGGGTGAGCGCGGTGTTCGACTTCGTCGTCTCTTCCGCGTCCACAAGAAGATCGAGGATATCGCTCTTGAGGCTGTGTCGGTCGCCAATCACTTTCACGCGCACGTTCTGGCGATGGAGTTCTGCCAAGTCGCGTCGAATGAAAGCCTTCAACAATCCGAGGAGATCGGAGACCTCCGTTTCCGGGCGGCGCCAGTTTTCCGAAGAAAAGGCGAAGAGAGTGAGGTATTTGATCCCCACGTCGCCCGCGGCGCGCACTGCCTCGCGCACAGCGTCGACGCCCTTTCGATGGCCCATCGTCCGCGGAAGTCCGCGCTGCTTTGCCCATCGGCCGTTGCCATCCATGATGATGGCAACGTGTTCTGGCACAGTCAAAAATGTTCGTTCCGACATTTCCCGTCCGGTTCTTGCAGCCAAGGCGCAGCCGCAGTACGCCTCAAACCTGCATGATTTCCTTTTCCTTGTCGCCAAGCAAGCGGTCGACCTCAGAAATCGTCTCGTCGGTCATCTTCTGCACACGATCTGATTGCGCCCGGCTTTCGTCCTGGCCAATCACACCATCCTTTTCGGCTTTCTTAAGTCCGTCCATGCCGTCGCGGCGCACGTGGCGAATCGCAACCTTGCTCTTCTCGGCATAGTCGTGAGCGACCTTCACCAGCGATTTGCGACGTTCCTCATTGAGCTCCGGCAGTGGAATACGCAAGTTCTGGCCGTCGATGATCGGATTGAGGCCGAGGTTCGATTCGCGGATGGCGCGGTCCGTCGCGTTGACCATCGATTTGTCCCAGACCGAAACCGACAGCATACGCGGCTCCGGCACGGTGATGTTGGCAACCTGGTTCAGCGGCACACGCGAACCATAGGCCTCGACCATGACGGGGTCGAGAATGTTGGCCGAGGCGCGGCCGGTACGCAGCGATGCGATATCGTGCTTGAACGCGGAAATCGCGCCATCCATGCGGCGCTTGAGTTCCTTGATGTCGATGCCTTCACTCATTTCATTGCTCCCGTCTTGGTAGAAGCTGCGGCAAACCTGCCGCCCACTCAATCAGTTATCAGAGACGACGGTCTTGAGGCCACCGCCCTTGAGGATTTCAGCAAAACCACCCTTCTCGTGGATCGAGAAGACGATGATCGGAATGGAATTCTCCCGTGCGAGGGCCACTGCCGCGACGTCCATGACGGCCAGTCCCTTGTCGAGGACTTCCTTGTGCGTCAGATGGTCGAAGCGGATCGCTTCGGGATCCTTTTTCGGATCAGCCGAATAAATACCATCGACCTGCGTTCCCTTAAAGATCGCCTCCGCTCCCATTTCTGCGGCGCGCAGTGCGGCTGCTGAGTCCGTCGTGAAGAACGGGTTGCCTGTGCCACCGGCGAAGATCACGACGCGACCGAGCGAGAGATGATACAGCGTCGCGCGCTGCGAAAAGCTCTCGCAGATCTCCGGCATGGCGATGGCGGAGAGTACGACCGTATCGATGTTCAACTTGCGCAGCGACGTTGCCAGCGCCAGCGCGTTGATCACCGTCGCGAGCATGCCCATGTGGTCGCCAGTGACGCGATCGCCGCCCTTAGAAGCCACCGCAACACCGCGGAAGATGTTGCCGCCGCCGACGACGACGCCGACTTCCACACCCATCTGCCGCGCTTCGGCTATGTCAGCCGCAATGCGGTCTGCGACCGCTACATCAATTCCAAATCCCTGGCTGCCCATGAGGGCTTCGCCGGAAGCCTTGAGTAGAACGCGTTTGTAGACAGGCTCTGACGACATCGTGGCTCCTCGTATATTACCGCTGTGTGCCGGATACACGAAGGGCATCGCGTTGTCACGCGATGCCCTTCGGTTTTCACATGTATAGGTCGATCAGCCCTTGGCGACCGCGGCAACTTCGGCGGCGAAGTCGCTCTCTTCCTTCTCGACGCCCTCGCCGAGGAGAAGACGTGCCATGCCAACGACTTCGATCTTGGCGCCGGCTTCCTTTTCAGCTTCCTTGACCGCAGCACCAACCGTCAGGTCGGGGTTGATCACGAAGGCCTGCGAGAGCAGAGCGACTTCTTCGAAGAACTTGCGCATGCGGCCTTCGACCATCTTTTCGATGATCGCTTCCGGCTTGCCGGACTCGCGAGCCTGTTCGATGAAGACGTTGCGTTCGCGCTCGGCAACGGCAGCGTCAACTTCTTCCGCGCGGATGGCGAGCGGGTTGGTCGCAGCAATGTGCATGGCGACCTGGCGGCCGATCGAGGTCAGGACGGCCTTGTCGCCTTCCGACTTCAGGGCAACGAGAACGCCGAGCTTGCCGATGCCGTCGCCGGCAGCGTTGTGGATGTAGGTCGCGACAACGCCGTGCTCGACTTCGAGCTTAGCAGCGCGACGGAGCGTCATGTTTTCGCCGATGGTTGCGATCGCGTCCTTGATGGTATCGGCGACCGGCTTGCCGGATGCCGGGTAGGTCGCAGCCGCGACGGCTTCAACCGTGCCATCGGTCGTCAGAGCAACGTTGGCGATGCCGCGAACGAGATCCTGGAAGGCGTCGTTACGGGCAACGAAGTCGGTTTCCGAGTTGAGCTCGACGACAACAGCCTTGTGGCCGGCGCCGGCGATGGCGATCAGGCCTTCAGCGGCGGCGCGACCAGCCTTCTTGTCGGCCTTGGAGATGCCTTTGGCGCGCAGCCAGTCGATCGACGCTTCGATGTCGCCGTTGTTTTCAAGCAGCGCCTTCTTGCAGTCCATCATGCCTGCGCCGGACTTTTCACGAAGTTCCTTCACCAGTGCAGCCGTAATCTCGGTCATAAGCTTCCTCTTGTCGGTTCAAACGGTGGCCCGCGAAAGGCGGTGCGGCACCGGATTGAGGCACGAAATGTACCTGTATGTATGACAGCATGATGAATAACGCGTCATAACGAAACTCAATTGGCGAAAGGCAGATCGCCCTCGCCTGAAACGGTCAAGGCCGCCGAACTTCCGAGAGTCGCGAGCGGCCTTTCCCAATCTCTGGAAAGCACAGCGGACCATTCAGTCCGCCTGCTTCTTCTATCAGGCTTCGGCTTCGCCTTCGAGTGCCGGCTCAACCGGAGCTTCGATCGATGCACCGAGGTCGCGGCCCGACGAGCTCTGCTGGCGAGCGATACCGTCGATGGCAGCGCGCGCGATCAGGTCGCAGTAGAGAGCGATGGCGCGCGAAGCGTCGTCGTTGCCCGGGATCGGATAGTCGATCAGGTCCGGGTCGCAGTTCGAGTCGATGATTGCGACAACCGGGATGCCGAGGCGCTTGGCTTCGTCGATCGCGATCTTTTCCTTGTTGGTGTCGATGATGAACATCAGGTCCGGCGTGCCGCCCATGTCCTTGATACCACCGAGAGCCTTGTCGAGCTTTTCGCGCTCGCGCTCGAGGGTCAGGCGTTCCTTCTTGGAGTAGCCGGACTGCTCGGAGCTAAGGATTTCGTCGAGCTTGCGCAGGCGCTGGATCGAGTTGGAGATCGTCTTCCAGTTGGTCATCATGCCGCCGAGCCAACGCGAGTTGACGTAGTACTGAGCGGAACGCTTGGCCGAGTCAGCGATGAGCTCAGAAGCCTGGCGCTTGGTGCCGACGAAGAGAACGCGGCCACCACGAGCAACGGTGTCTGAGACAACCTGCAGGGCGCGCGACAGCATCGGAACGGTCTGAGCGAGGTCGATGATGTGGATGTTGTTACGATCGCCGAAAATGTACGGCTTCATCTTCGGGTTCCAGCGGTGCGTCTGGTGGCCGAAGTGGACGCCTGCCTCGAGGAGCTGGCGCATAGAGAAATCGGGCAATGCCATGCCTTGTTATCCTTTTCCGGTTGAACCTCCGCAAGGCTAACAGCATCCTCTTTGAGAATGCCACCGGGCGGAACCATCCGGATTTCTCCCGGACAATCCCATGCCTTACGTGTGGAATGCGGGTGCCCTTACCCCCCCTTCGGCGGAAAATCAAGGCTTCCAGCGAAAAAAGCGACAAAGGAAGTCGCGGGGGATCGTTCGTATGGGCGTGTCGTCACGACGCTCCGTCAATCGGAGGCACATGGCCAGCTTGCCGGCGCGGAAAGGCCGGTCGGCAGTTTCGTCTTCGCATCGCCGCAAGCGAGATCGACCTGCGCTTGTTCAAGGCCCGTTGCGGCGGACAGATCAAGCCCTTCGATTCGCGTCAAAAACATGAAGGCACGATCGAAGGCGATCGGCCCGTCAAAACTGGCGCCGCTGAGGTCCGCACGCGAAAGATTGGCGAGCGAAAACCTAGCGCCAGTCAGCACCGCCTTGCTGAAGCTCGCACGACCGAGCTCGGCTTTCTCGAAATTGGCGCCGCTGAGCTTTGCGCCGTTGAAATTGGCGCGCTGCAGTTCCGCGCCGGCAAACGACGCCCCTTCCGCGAAGACATTCTCGAAGCCGGACCGATAGGCCTCGATCTTCGAGAAGTTCGCGTTGCCTGCCTGCGCCCCCGTGAACCAGGCGCGCACCAGCGTCGCCTTTTCTAGATTCGCGGAGGTCAGGTTCGTGCCGCTGAGATTGGTCAGACTGAGATCGGCGTCAGCCAGGTTGGCACCCTGAAAGTCGCTCCCCTGCAGCATGACATTCTTCTTGCTGCACCCGCTCCAATCGATGCCTGCCACCGGTGTGCTGCTGCAATTCGACGCCAATGCGGGAGCGCTCGCGAGCAACGTCAACGCGATCAGTCCGGTTGAGATGCCGGACAGTCCACCACTCAGTACATCATGCCGTATCGCCAAGATCCTCACTCCAATCCGACTCTTACGCCCAAATCAGCGCCCTTTCGGATTCCTAGCATAGAGAGGGTTTACTTAGACATACCGACAATCGTCGCGGCGAGCGTCCACGACGATTATTTGCACGCAGCCGATTTGCTATCGAGCAGTTCGAGCTTCGCAAGCCTGCCGCTTAGAACAAAATCGCCATAGTCCATCGTTAAATCACGCGTAATACCATTTTCGTAGAGCTTGAACGACATCCTGTAGACGGGCAAGGCGTCCGTCTTTGTGTTCTCATTGAAATACGAGATCGTGACCGGCCAGAAGGCAGCCTTCGCAAAGGCACCGGCATTGCCGGCATCGGCCTCATCGGCCGCAGGCGCAACCTGTTTGCCGACGACAGTCGTCGTGACCAGCGCCTTATCCCCATCATCCGAGCCGTCGAAGACACGCGCCTCGAACAGGCGCTTGCCAGCCTTGGCGTTCTGGATCACGTCCAACATATGTTCCGTCGGGAACCGGCTTGCGGCAAGCTGCAACTCCTTGCTGGTCGGCTGGGTCAAGGCAACCTTTACGCCTTCAGCCTGGTCCTGCGCGGCACCGTTGACTTCTTTGTCAAGCTGGTCGTCGGTGAAGGATTTGGTGTCGAAGGTGAACCTGCGGTCCTTGACGTTCTCGAAGGTCTTCGTCTGCTGGTCGCTGACGCGGACGGCATCGCCCGTATCGATCTGCGTCACGAAGCGGAAGTTGGTGGTGAAGCCCGTGCAGTAGTTGCCGTCGAACTCGTAAACCATGCGGCCCGACATGCCTGAAATGCCGGAGCGTTCGGAGGCATCCTTCAATTCCAGATCATAGACCGCCCGATGAGCGACAAGACCGGTCGCAATCGCGGCACTCGTTGCTGGCGCGGCCGCATAGACGGTCGTCGAAGCGCTCGCCAGAAGAAGTGCGGCAAGACTGGATCGGAACATTGACAATCTCCTGTTGGACTCGCCTGCAATGTTATAAGAACGCTTTCGGCCAAATCGAGGCTCGAAAATGTCACAATCTAGATTCCAAGCCTTGATGCATAATTTTAGAACTATTGACAATAAAAGCGGAGAGGAAAATGTCCGATCAAATCGCTGCGCGCCTGAAAGAAATGGGGATATCCCTGCCTGAGGCCGCGGCCCCGGCCGCAAACTACGTTCCCTACATTATCAGCGGAAACCTCCTCTACATATCCGGCCAGCTGCCGCTCGAAGGCGGCAAGATCGCCGTCTCCGGACATCTCGGCAAGAATGTCGACGTTGCGACTGGCCAACGTGCCGCGGAACTCTGTGCCATCAACATCCTTTCCCAAGCGCGTGCTGCTCTCGGCGGCGATCTCGGTCGCATCAAGCGCTTCATCAAGCTCAACGGCTTCGTCGCCTCCACGCCTGACTTCGTCGAACAGCACCTCGTGATCAATGGCGCCTCCAACCTGATTGCAGGCATCCTCGGTGAGGCCGGCAAGCATGCCCGCGCCGCCGTCGGCATGGCCGCCCTGCCGATGAACGCCGCTGTCGAAATCGATGCGATCGTGGAAATTGCCCAATGACCTCAGCTGCATGGCTCAAGGAACAGCCGGTCGCCCATCGCGGCTATCACGACCTCAACAAGGCCGTGTGGGAAAATACGCTCTCTGCCTTTTCGCGCGCGGTCGAAGCAGGCTTCGCGATCGAGTGCGATCTGCACTATGCCTCCGACGGTGTCCCGATTGTCTTCCACGACGAGGATCTGGAGCGCCTCTGCAAGCTCAAGGGAGATGTGCGCGAGCGTACGTCCAGGGAACTCGGCCTCATCTCCGTCGGCGGGACAGCCGACAAGATCCCGACGCTGCGGCAGCTGCTCGATCTCGTAAAGGGCCAGGTACCTCTGGTCATCGAACTGAAAGGCCGCGAGGCCGATGACGAAGGATTTGCGGAAGCGGTGCTAGACGTGCTGGAAGCCTACGAAGGCAAGGTCGCCCTGATGAGCTTTGACCACTGGCTGCTTCGGGATCTGAAGGCCCTCAATGCGCCCTATCCGCTTGGCCTAACAGCAGGAGGTAACAAACCGGAAGAGTTCGAAGTGCATGAAAAGGCCATGGCACTCGGCCTCGACTTCATTTCTTATTTCTTCGCCGATCTGCCGAACCCGTTCATCACGGCGCAGCGCGAAAAGGGCATCGTGGTCATCACCTGGACCGTGCGTGACGAAAAGGGTCGCAAGCACACGTTCGAGAATGCCGACCAGATGACATTCGAGGGATTCGATCCGCGCGTTTCGGTTTGACGCTCGCTTTTTGGACAAGATCATGCGCAGACTGATGGTGAGCCCTATTCTCCTCCCAAACGGTCTCGCATTCGCTCCATGACAGACGAACTTTCAATCCGCATCGAGCGGTCTTTCACCGCGATATCCCAGGAGAGCTGGTCACGGCTTTCCGGGGCCTCCTCGAAAGGCAACACCCTCGCCTACAATCCCTTCGTGTCGCATGCTTTTCTGTCCTCGCTCGAGGAATCGGGATCAGCGACGGCGCAAACCGGCTGGATGGGCCACCATCTGCTATTGGAAACGGACAAAGGCGACCTCATCGGCGCCCTCCCCGGCTACCTGAAGAATCATAGCCAGGGCGAGTATGTTTTCGACCACGGCTGGGCCGATGCCTTCGAACGAGCGGGCGGACGGTATTATCCGAAGCTGCAATGCTCCATTCCCTTTACCCCTGCGACCGGCCCGCGTCTGCTTGTCGCCGAAGGTTTGCAGCGCCTGCCGATCCAGCATGCCATAGCCGAGAGCCTCCAGGAAGTCGTGCGCCGGCTTGGCGTGTCTTCCGCCCATATTACGTTCGTACCCGAGGACGAGATTGGCATCTTCGAGGGCGAGGATTACCTGCATAGGACTGACCAGCAGTTCCATTTCATCAATGAAGGCTATGCCAATCACGAGGAGTTTCTTGAGACGCTAGCGTCGCGCAAGCGCAAGGCACTTCGCAAGGAACGCCGCACCGCCCTCGAACACGGCATCAGCATCGATTGGCTGACCGGCAGCGATCTAACCGAACGCATCTGGGACCAGTTCTTCGCCTTTTATATGGATACAGGCGGCCGAAAGTGGGGCCGGCCGTACCTGACGCGCAAGTTCTACTCGCTGATCGGCGAGCGTATGCCGGACGATATCCTGCTCGTCATGGCAAAACGCGACGGTCGCTACATTGCCGGGGCGATCAACTTCATCGGTGGCGATACGCTCTATGGCCGACACTGGGGATGCATCGAGGACCACCCATACCTGCATTTCGAGGTCTGTTATCATCAGGCGATCGACTTCGCTCTGGCAAAGGGCCTCAAGCGTGTTGAAGCCGGAGCACAGGGCGAACACAAGCTGGCACGAGGTTACCTGCCGGTGACAACCCACTCCGCGCATTATGTTGCACATGCGGGGTTGCGCCGGGCGATCGCCGACTATCTCGATCGGGAGCGCGACGACGTCGAACAGATGAACGAGATCCTGACGGAGCACAGCCCATTTCGAAAGGGCGAGCGCCAGCAGGAGGATTGACGCTTTCGCCCCTGTCGCGCTACGCGATTACAGCAGCAAAGAGGAAATTTCGTATGACCAGCGCCGCCTACGACAGCAACAATATCTTCGCCAAGATCCTGCGCGGCGAAATTCCGTCACACCGAATTTTTGAGGATGAGAACACTGTTGCCTTCATGGACGTGATGCCGCAGGCACCAGGCCATGTGCTCGTCGTTCCCAAAGCGGCGTCACGCAATATTCTCGATGCCGATCCGGCGGTTCTTGTGCGGACGATCCCGATCGTGCAGAAGATCGCCAATGCCGTCAAGGAAGCATTCGATGCTGACGGCGTCCTCGTCTGCCAGTTCAACGAACCGGCCGCCGGCCAGTCCATCTTCCACCTGCATTTCCACGTGATCCCGCGCTACGAGGGCATGGCGCTGCGTCCGCATTCGGGCCAGATCGAGGACAATACGGTGCTCGCGGCCAACGCCGAGAAGATCAGGGCCGAGCTTTGATCAGGCTCTAGTCGCGGTCTCACGTCCGCGTAGTTATCCCCTAAACGATTGCGTACTTCAGCAAAGAAGAAGGCGGCACATGTGGCCGCCTTCTTCATTTACTTCTTCGGGACCCTGGGAACCGCGCTGCCCTTCCTGGGCGGGCTCTTCGCCTCAGCGACTGCCTTCGCCTTCTTGGCCATCGCCTTCTTCGCGCGGGCCTTCGTCTTCAGCTCGCCATCATCCTCATCATCGGCCTCGGGATGCGCGACTTCGGCTTCCGGTTTCGGCTTGATCGGCGCGCTGTCCGGCACCGCTTCCAGGATGATGCCGGGCTTGCCGTCTTCCTTCGGACCGACGGTGACGTGGACGACGCCGCCCTTCCGCAGCTTGCCGAAGAGGATTTCGTTGGCCAGTGGCTTCTTGATGACGTCCTGGATGACGCGGGCAAGCGGGCGGGCTCCCATCTTGTCGTCGTAGCCCTTTTCGGCCAGCCAGGCGATGGCATCTTCCTGCAGATCGAAGGTCACATTCCGCTCGGAAAGCTGAGCTTCGAGTTGCATGATGAACTTCTGCACGACCTTGTGGATGACCTCCGTCGGAAGCGCCGCGAACGGGATGATCGCGTCGAGACGGTTACGGAACTCGGGCGTGAACAGGCGCGTCAACGCCTCCTCGTCCTCGCCTGTGCGCTTGGACGAGCCGAAGCCGATCGCGGCCTTGGCCATCTCCGACGCACCCGCATTTGTCGTCATGATCAGGATAACGTTACGGAAGTCGATCTTCTTGCCGTTGTGGTCGGTCAGCGTGCCGTGGTCCATCACCTGCAACAGAATGTTGTAGATGTCAGGATGCGCCTTCTCGATTTCATCGAGCAGCACAACGCAATGCGGGTGCTGGTCGACGCCATCGGTCAGGAGGCCGCCCTGGTCGAAACCGACATAGCCGGGAGGTGCTCCGAGCAGACGCGACACCGTATGCCGCTCCATGTACTCCGACATGTCGAAGCGCAGGAGTTCAACGCCGAGCGACGACGCCAGCTGTTTGGCAACCTCGGTCTTGCCGACGCCGGTCGGGCCGGAGAAGACGTAGGAGCCGATCGGCTTGTTCGGTTCGCGCAGGCCCGCGCGAGCGAGCTTGATCGAGGTCGACAGCGCCTCGATCGCCTTGTCCTGGCCGTAGACGACGGAACGCAGTTCTTGCTCGAGGTTGGCAAGGACAGCTTCGTCATCCTTCGACACCGTCTTCGGCGGGATACGCGCCATTGTTGCGACCGTTGCCTCGATCTCCTTCTCAGTGATTAGCTTGCGGCGCTTGGAAGGCGGCAGCAGCATCTGGGCAGCACCAGTCTCATCGATAACGTCGATCGCCTTGTCGGGCAGCTTGCGATCCGAAATGTAGCGGGCTGACAGCTCGACAGCCGTCTTGATCGCCTCGTTTGAGTAACGCAAGTGATGATACTCTTCGAAATAAGGTTTCAGGCCCTTCATGATTTCGATCGCATCATCAATCGACGGTTCGTTGACGTCGATCTTCTGGAAGCGGCGAACCAGAGCACGGTCCTTCTCGAAGAACTGGCGGTATTCCTTATAGGTCGTCGAACCGATGCAACGGATCGCACCCGAGGACAGAGCCGGCTTCAAGAGGTTTGAGGCATCCATCGCGCCGCCCGAGGTCGCGCCTGCGCCGATGACGGTGTGGATCTCGTCGATGAACAGCACGGCGCCCGGATACTCTTCCAGTTCCTTGACGACCTGCTTCAGGCGCTCTTCGAAATCGCCGCGATAGCGTGTACCGGCAAGAAGGGTGCCCATATCCAGCGAGAAGATTGTGGCGTCTGCCAGTGCTTCCGGCACCTTGCCTTCGACGATGCGTTTGGCAAGGCCTTCGGCGATCGCCGTCTTGCCGACGCCTGGGTCACCAACGTAGAGCGGGTTGTTCTTCGAGCGACGGCAGAGAACCTGGATTGTGCGATTGACCTCGGCCTGACGGCCGATCAACGGATCGATCTTGCCGCTCTTGGCCTTCTCATTGAGATTCACGCAGTAAGCCTTCAGAGCGTCCTGCTGCTTCTTGGAGCCGTTCTCTTCCTGATCACCGCTGCCGCGCGAAGCCGGCTTGCTCTCGGATTCGCCATCGTCGGCGCCACGCGGCGGACGCGACTCGGATGAGCCCGGACGCTTGCCGATCCCGTGGGAGATATAATTGACAGCATCGTAGCGGGTCATCTCCTGCTCCTGCAGGAAGTAAGCAGCATGGCTCTCACGTTCGGCAAAAATGGCAACCAGGACGTTTGCCCCTGTGACCTCCTCGCGACCGGATGACTGCACATGGATCACCGCTCGCTGGATAACGCGCTGGAAGCCGGAGGTCGGCTTGGAGTCCTCATCATAGCCGGTGACCAAATTGGAGAGTTCGTTATCGACATATTCAACAAGCGTTTTGCGCAGCGCGTCGAGGTCGACATTGCAGGCCCCCATAACCGCGGCCGCATCGGCATCGTCGATCAGGGCGAGCAGCAGATGCTCGAGCGTGGCATATTCGTGATGCCGCTCGTTGGCAAAGGTCAGTGCCTGATGGAGCGCCTTCTCAAGACTAGGCGAAAATGTTGGCACGTTCAGATCCTCACTTCTTTTCCATGACGCATTGCAGCGGATGCTGGTGCTGTCGGGCGAAGTCCATCACCTGGCTCACCTTCGTCTCCGCTACCTCGTATGTAAATATTCCGCATTCACCGACACCATGATTGTGGACGTGCAGCATGATGCGGGTGGCACTTTCACGATCCTTCTGAAAAAAACGCTCGAGGATATGAATGACAAATTCCATGGGAGTGTAGTCGTCATTCAAGAGTAGCACGCGGTAGAGATTGGGCTTCTTGGTCTTCGGCTTCGTGCGTGTGATGACCGAGGTTCCGCGATTTCCGTTGTCCCCGTTCCTTTCGCTGTCGTTTTGCATCCGGATCGGCGCTGCGATCATTTTCTTTCATTCCTCGATCAGTCCAACGGGGCCTTGGGAGGAGTATTCCCCGCCGAATATTCGAAATACTAACTTAGTTCATCCTGGAGCGATTTTAAGCCCCTCGTTTCACACTGCAATCACAATTCGGCCGGTCTCGACGCAAAGACACAGAAACTGGCGATGGCCAGCCAACAGGCATCGTGAAAAAAGAAAAGACCGGCCGCAGATGCGTAGCCGGTCTCCGTTTTTCAAGAGCTATGAGGCTCTCGCCGCGTATCTTTATGCCGCGGCGGGCGCGACGACTGCAGCCGCTTTCGTCGCCTTCGCGGTCGTTGTGGCAACAGGCCCTTCGTAGGGCTTGTAGGCGCTCTTGGCGAGATCGGAATACATCTCACCGAGCTTGGTGGCTTCGGTCACGAAGTTCTCGTATGCGGTTTTCACATAGTTGGTCTGCAGTTCGAACGCAGCTTCGAAGCTGCGCGCCCCAGACAGGCTTTCGAAATGCGTAACCGTATCCTGGAAGGATTTTTTTGAATATTCTACGGCTTCGGCCGCGATTGCCTGAAAGCCCTTGGCGGTATCCGAATAGCTCTTCAGCACCGTATCCATGGCTTCCTTGCTCTTCCGGTTGGCTTCATCGAAGTTCAACATGACCATCATCCTCCTTGGCCTTTGCGGCAGGTGAAGCGTAGCTGCAATGCACAAATAGTCAAGCAGCATTGTGCATCGCAAAACAATCCCTGATTGCATACCTGAATCCTCGCTTTTCAGCAGCGCAGGATGGCCATATCTCAATAACTGATTTTGCTAAAATATATCAGGCGCGCCGCAACCAGAAGCTTTGCTAAAAATGTCGCCGCGGCGCCAATAGCATCGAGCCGTCAATCGAGAAGCTCAGCTGGAACCTTTCCGCCGTTCTCGGCAAGTCGTTTCATCAAAGCCTTGTGCAGAAACATGTTCATGGTGGCGGTGTCGTGCGGATCGCCTTTGAAGCCGAGCTCCGCCGCGAGCTCCCTGCGCTCCACAAGGCTCGCGTCCATGCCGACCGCCTTCATGAGGTCAACGATCGAATGACGCCAATCCAACTTCTGTCCGCTCTTCTTCACCGCCGCGTCCAACAGCGGCACGATGTCAATCGGAGCTGCTGCGGCGGCTGGCGTCGGTGCCGGCTGCGGCGTGGCTGCGGGCGCAGCGCCTGGTGCTGCTACGGTCGACGATGGAGCGGGTATGGCGGACGGAGTGACCGAAGCGGCCACGGCTTCACCAAAAATCGCATTCTTGATCTTGTCGAAAATACCCATTCTCGGCATCCCTCCTTAGGGCCAGAGCACATGCTCAGCGGAGGAGATGGAGCATTCTGCGGACGGGTCCAGAGAAGGAAGTCCAATTTTCCGCTAGAGATTGCCTCGCGAAAAGAAACAATCGGAGGTGTGCGAGATCAAGCTCGAGCCGCGTCGCAAATCGATCGAGCGGCCCATGAGAAGCCAGCCGCTTGGGTGCGAGCTGATAGACGGGCGGCAAAAAGACAGGCCGCCCGTCAATCACAGATCAGAGATCGACGTCGAGGATCGCCATCGAGAAATTGTAGGAGCGGTCGCCGTCCTCGTCATCGATATAGACGACGCCCAGAAATTCTTCGCCGAGATAGACTTCAGCGGAATCGTTCTTTCGCGGGCGTGCCTTGACGATCACCTGCGGGTTGAACGTGCGCTTGAAATAGGCGTCGAGCTTCTTGATTTCTTCGGGCTTCACACTGCATCTCCTGAGCGGTCTCGGTTGGCCGCTTCTTGCATGGGAAAGACGGCGCTGTAAAGGCACGGGGACAGACGCATGAACGCTATCCCCGCCGATATGCCACACTGTTAAGGCGCGCGCGGCTCAAATATCCGCGCCGATCACCTGATCCATTATTCGCGACGGTTCCGAACACCCTGCTTCTCCGACCACCTTGGCCGGCACACCCGCCACGGTCGTCTTGGGCGGCACCGCCTTCAGCACAACGGAGCCAGCGGCAACGCGCGAGCAATAACCGATCTCGATGTTGCCGAGAATCTTCGCGCCGGCGCCGATCAGGACACCGCTGCCGATCTTTGGATGCCGGTCCGAGCCTTCCTTGCCGGTGCCACCGAGCGTGACGCCGTGCAGGATGGACACGTTGTCGCCGATCACAGCGGTTTCACCAACGACCAACCCCGTGGCATGATCGAGGAAAATACCCCTGCCGATACGCGCCGCGGGATTGATGTCGGTCTGGAAAACGCTCGACGATCTGCTCTGCAGATATAGCGCCAGATCGCGCCGGCCGCGGTTCAGCAGCCAATGCGCCAGGCGGTGTGTCTGCAGCGCGTGGAATCCCTTGAAATAGAGCACAGCTTCCATGAAGCGCAGGCATGCGGGGTCGCGATCATAGATCGCCTGGATGTCGACGCGCAAAATGGCACTCCACTCGGGCCAGTCCTCCAGCATCTGATCGAACGTCTGGCGCAACAGGATCGCTTGCATGTCCGGATGGTCGAGACGTTCACAGATGCGGTAGATCACGCACTCTTCGAGCGACCGGTAGTTGAGCACGGTCGAGTAGAGAAATGCGGCCAGCACCGGATCATTTTCTGCGGCAGCACGCGCTTCCTCGCGCAGGCTGTCCCAGATCGGATCCATCACCTTGAGAGGATTGCCTGTCTCAAGGGAGCGAATGTCTGTCTTTGCGACCATGAAAGGTCTCCTCGTATGCGTAGGATCGGCTCTATATAGGGCAAAAACCTGTTAACATAAATGGGTGCTTGGGGAATCGTTCCTGCGGTGCTCGAACCGCCACGACAAATCCCGCGTCACCGTCCGGAGACTTCGACGAAGAACTCCAGCACCGCCTTCTTGAAAACCCGGTCTCCCACGGCCAGCATGTGATCGCGGCCAGGAATATCAAGCGCCTGGGCATGGGGCATCAATGCCGCAAGCTCCTGAGCGGAACCCGCGATGTCATCCCTCGTTCCAACGCCGATTAGTGTCGGAGCGTCGATTTTCGCCATGTCGGATCGTGCGACAAGATCACGCGATCCCTTGATACAGGCAGCGAGCGCGTCGCGGTCGCTTTTCGTCTGATCGGCAAAAGCACGGAACATGCGTCCGCGATCGTGGATAACATCATCGAGCGACGGCGCCAGCAAAGCATCCGCAATCGGATCCCAATCGCCGACACCATCCGTCATGCCGATCCCGAGACCGCCGAGTACCAGCGAGCGGACGCGATCTGGATTGGCAAGCGCCGTGAACACGGAAATGCGGGCTCCCATCGAATAGCCCATGATGTTGGCTTCCGGAATTCCGAGGTGATCGAGGAGCGCGACCGCGTCGCTGGCCATATGCCACGGACGATAGGCCTCGGCGTCGCGTGGCTTGTCGCTTGCACCATGTCCGCGATTGTCTATGGCGATGACGCGATAACCCGCCTCGCCCAGCGTCTTCAGCCAACCCGGATGAACCCAGTTCACGTTGGCGCTGGAGGCAAATCCGTGGATCAGCAGCACCGGCGCCCCGGACGGATCGCCTTCGTCGAAGAAGGCAAGCTTCAGACCATCATGCGTGAAGCTGGAAAAGGCGGGCGTATTCAAGTTCATCGGACTGTCCTTTTTTGCCGGACCATATTTTATAGGTCGTCGAACTGAAACCCTCGCAGTTGCAAAAACTGTGCGTCCCTCTTCTCTTTGGCTCTACACATTTGTGGTGAACGACTATAAGGTCCGCGCACGTTACAAAGCATTCGGAGACGAACATGGCCGGCCACAACATTCCCCACTTCCAGAACGACGGCGGACACCGCGTTATCGAAGTCGGTGTGAAAGAGTTCATGTGCACCGGCGCCTCTGTTCCGTTCGATCACCCGCACATCTTCATCGACATGGGCGACGAGAACGAGAAGGTCTGCTCGTACTGCTCGACCCTTTATCGCTTCAACGGTGCGCTGAAGGCAAACCAGACCAATCCGGCTGGCTGCGTCTTCCACGTCAGGGCAGCCTGACACCCCCAATTTAAGATCGGACAGCCTATGCCGGCTGAACATGCCGCCATTGTCGGCGCGGGCGTAGCGGGCCTTGCGGCTGCACTGGCGATGGCTCGGTGCGGCATCAGCTCCGAGATTTTCGAGCAGGCACCTGAACTGACTGAAGTCGGGGCCGGTCTGCAGATTTCGCCGAATGCTTCACGTATTCTGGCGGAACTGGGCATCCTCGAGCGCCTGACTGACGCCTGGCTCGAGCCAGACTCCATTCGGCTTATGTCCGGAACGACGCTGCGTCAGCTCGCAACCGTCCCTGCTGGTGGATTTGCACGTGCCCGGTGGGGTGCGCCCTATGGTGTCCTCCATCGCTCCACCTTGCAGCGGACGCTGTTTGACGCCGTCGCCAAAGAGCCGCTTTGCAAACTGCATCTTGGAGCGCGGATCAAGGGCCGGACATTGTCGGAGCTAACACGCCCGGCGGATCTTCTGATTGGCGCCGACGGCGTCTGGTCGCAGGTTCGGGAAGACATCGAAGGCAGCCCCTCACCACGGTTCTCCGGCAACATCGCCTACCGCTTCACGATTAACGCGGCAAACGCACCCACCTTTCTTGAACGCACGAGCGTCTCGGCATTCCTTGGTCCGTCAGCCCATCTCGTCTGTTATCCGCTTCGAGAAACCAGCAGTTTCAATATGGTGGCGATCACCGCCGGCAATGCCGCGTCGCATGACTGGACGACGCAACCGACGGAAGCGCAGCGTCAACAGCTGCTTTCGCGGTTTTCCCGATGGCATCCTGCCGTGGCCAGACTTTTCTCCAAGACAGGCGACATCACCTTCTGGCCTCTCTATGAAACGACAAATGGGCGTTGGCAAAATGGCCGCGATTGCGTCCTTATTGGCGACGCTGCACATGCAATGATGCCCTTTGCGGCACAGGGTGCTGCAATGGCGATTGAAGACGCCTTTGAGCTGGCGATGTTCGTGGCAACACGGCCGGTTGCCGAAGCGCTGCGGTTGTACGAAGCACATCGCACCCCGCGGATAGCACGGCTTCGTCAGCGCGGCGCATTCAACCAGTTTGCCTATCACGCCCGCGGACCGATACGTGTAGGGCGTGACATCGTCCTAGCGCTGCGGCCGCCGCAAAGTCTCGCGGCGGATCTCGACTGGATTTACGGCTACCGCGCAGGCGCCTGATCAGACAGCCTTGACTGCGGCAAAGCCACGTTCGATATCGGCCTTGATATCGACGACATCTTCAAGCCCGATCTGCAAGCGGATGACCGGTCCTTCGCTTGGCGCTTTTCGAATGCGACGATCGTTCAAATTAACATGAATGGCGAGACTCTCGAAACCGCCCCACGACCAGCCAAGACCGAATATCCGCAGCGCGTCGAGGAAAGCGTGCGCCTTGGCCTTGAACTTCTCCGGGGCGTCGACGGCGAGCACGAAGGAGAAGATGCCGCTCGCCCCCTTGAAATCGCGCTTCCACAATTCGTGCGACGGGAAGCTCGGCAGCGCCGGATGCAGCACCGTGGCGACATCCTCCCTGCCCTCAAGCCACTTGGCGATCGTGAGCGCGCTCTCGTAATGGCGCTCCAGGCGCACACCCATGGTGCGCAACCCGCGCAGGATCTGATAGGCGTCGTCGGGGGCGCCGCAAATGCCAAGCGTTATGTTCGCTTCATGGAGCTGCGGCCAATATTTGGCATTTGCCGAGACCGTCCCCATCAAGATATCGGAGTGCCCGGACGGGTATTTCGTGGCGGCGTGAATGGAGATGTCGGCGCCGAAGTCGAGCGGCTTGAAGTAGACCGGCGTCGCCCAGGTGTTGTCCATCGTCACCACCGCACCGTGCTTGTGCGCGATTGCGGCAATCGTCGGAATATCCTGCATTTCGAAAGTATTCGAGCCTGGCGCTTCCGTATGGACGAGCTTGGTGTTCGGCTTGATCAGCGCTTCGATGCCCGCGCCCACCAGCGGATCGTAGTAGTCGACCTCAACGCCGAGGCGCTTCAGCATCGTATCGCAGAAATGCCGGGTCGGCCCATAAACCGAATCGACGATCAAAGCGTGGTCGCCGGCCGAGAGGAACGCCAGGAACGGGACGGTAACAGCCGCAAGGCCCGATGGCACGAGAATCGTTCCAGCCGACCCTTCCAGGGCATCGATCGCCTCGCAAAGGGCATCGGTTGTCGGGGTCCCGCGCGTTCCGTACGTGTACTTCTGCGCACGGGTTTCCATTGCTCGTGCATTTGGAAAGAGCACTGTCGAGGCGTGGACGACCGGCGGATTGACGAAGCCATGGAATTCGGCCGGGTCGTTGCCGAGGTGGGCAAGGCGCGTGTTGATGCCAGCGTTCTGAAGCGGGCCTTCTTTATCATTCATATTGGAAATGCCTTTGGCGGTGGGGATGCGGTCGGCAAACTCTTGAACCGCACGAAACGATCGGTCAACCCCGAAGCCGGACCACGTGCAGCATCCCTGTCATGCAGATTCCCCAGATATATCAGCGGTTCTGCGCGATTTTTTTCGGCAAAGGCCGCCAATTCGATAGCCATCTGCTCATTTTGTGCTCCTCAATTAGGGAATTGCCGAAATATCACGCAATCTTTCACTGCGACACTTGACCGTGGTGACATTTGCGACTGTGATAGAACCACTCGCGCCGGGAGGGTGTCGGGTCGTCTGGGAGGTTTCGCTTGCTTCGGCGAACGCTCTCACAAAAAGATAAGACAAAGGAAAAGGTTGGGAAAAATGAAGATTAAGCTTCTGTCCGCCGCCATCGGCGCAGCAGTTTTCGGACTTGGCGCCTCGGCAGCTTCTGCCACCACGCTCGAAGACGTAAAGGCAAAGGGTTTTGTTCAGTGCGGCGTCAACACCGGCCTTCTTGGTTTCGCGCAGCCTGACGCTTCTGGCAATTGGGCCGGCTTCGACGTCGACTTCTGCAAGGCCGTTGCTTCCGCCGTTTTTGGCGACCCGACCAAGGTGAAGTACACGCCACTGTCGGCCAAGGACCGCTTCCCGGCGCTGAAGTCGGGCGAAGTTGATGTTCTGTCGCGCAACACAACCTGGACGATCAACCGCGATACGGCGCAAGGCTTCAACTTCCGCCCGGTCACTTATTATGACGGTCAGGGTTTTATGGTTCGCAAGAGCCTCAACGTGAAGTCGGCACTCGAACTTTCCGGCGCCGCCGTTTGCGTCCAGGCCGGCACAACGACGGAACTGAACCTCGCCGACTACTTCAAGTCGAACAACCTTCAGTACAATCCGGTCGTTTTCGAGAAGCTCGAAGAAGTCAACGCTGCCTATGACGCGGGTCGTTGCGACGTCTACACGACCGACCAGTCCGGCCTCTACTCGCTGCGTCTGACGCTGAAGAATCCGGACGAGCATATGGTTCTTCCGGAAATCATCTCGAAGGAGCCCCTTGGACCAGCCGTTCGTCAGGGTGACGATCAGTGGTTCGACATCGTATCGTGGACGGCTTATGCCCTCGTCAATGCCGAAGAGTTCGGGATTACCCAGGCAAACGTCGATGAGATGAAGAACTCTGCAAACCCCGACATCAAACGCTTCCTCGGCGCAGAAGCCGATACGAAGATCGGTACCGACATGGGGCTCACCAACGAGTGGGCCTATAACATCGTCAAGGGCGTCGGAAACTACGGTGAAGTCTTCGACCGCAATGTCGGCAAAGGCAGCCCGCTCAAGATCGAGCGCGGCCTGAACGCACTGTGGAACAAGGGCGGCATCCAATACGCTCCGCCGGTCCGTTGATCGGCTAGCTACGACTTGGGAAGGCGGCTAGCCGCCTTCCCAAAATAAAGAGAAAAGCCCGAAAACGGGCTCATAGGGGATTAGGCTCGGCATGACGCAAGAGGCTGTGCACACGTCGCATGTGCTAAGCACTGGCTGGAGGTTCCAGTCGGTGATCTACGACCCGAGATTTCGGGGCATTTTCTTCCAAGTTCTGACCGTCGCGATCATCGTCGGATTCGTGTGGTGGATTACCCATAACACGGCTGAGAATCTCGCGCGCTCCGGCACCGCCTCCGGCTTCGGCTTTCTGAGCGGGCGAGCCGGCTTCGACATCGGCCAGTCGCTGATCGATTACTCCAGCGATGCCACCTATCGCCGAGCCCTCGTGGTCGGCTTCCTGAATACCATTCTCGTTGCGGTCACCGGCATCATAACAGCCACGATTATCGGCTTTATCGTCGGTATCGGGCGCCTGTCGCATAACTGGCTGATCGCCAAGCTTTGCACCGTCTATGTCGAGGTCTTCCGCAACATCCCGCCGCTGCTCGTCATCTTCTTCTGGTATCAGGGCGTTCTTGCCGTCCTGCCAGGGGCGCGCGAATCGCTGCATCTACCGCTGAACATGTTCCTCAACAATCGGGGGCTCGCCTTCCCCAAGCCGATCTTCGGTGAAGGCATGTGGACGGTTGGCGTGGCATTCCTGATTGGGATCGTCGTAACCACAATCGTCGCACGCTGGGCACACAAGCGTCAGGCAGCGACCGGCAAGCAATTCCATACGGTCTGGGTTTCCATCGGGCTGATCGTCGGCCTGCCGATATTGGCATTCCTTTTGGCCGGCATGCCGCTGTCGTTCGACGTACCTGTGGCCGGCAAGTTCAATCTGACCGGTGGCTCCGTCGTCGGGCCGGAATTCATGTCGTTGTTCCTGGCTCTGTCCTTTTATACGGCGGCGTTCATTGCTGAAATCGTCCGCGCTGGTATTCGCGGCGTCCCTAAGGGCCAGTCGGAAGCAGCAGGCGCGCTTGGGCTCCATCCGTCAAGCATCACGCGCCTCGTTGTCATCCCGCAAGCGCTGCGCATCATCATTCCGCCGCTCACCAGCCAGTACCTGAACCTGACGAAGAACTCATCGCTGGCGATCGCCATCGGTTTCGCGGACCTCGTCGCCGTCGGCGGCACGATCCTCAACCAGACAGGCCAGGCGATCGAAGTCGTATTCATCTGGGCAATCGTCTACCTCGCGATCAGCTTCGTGACGTCGCTGTTCATGAATTGGTTCAACGCCAAGATGGCTCTGGTGGAGAGATAAGATGTCGGTATCCAGCCAATCCTTCGTCAGGACCGCCTTTATCGACCCGGCGCCAGCACCGCGCAGCGAAAGCGGCGCGTGGGCCTGGGTTCGCAAGAACCTGCTAGCAACGCCCAAAGACATTGTCCTGACCGTCATTGCTGTCACCTTCCTGGCGTGGGCGCTGCCGCATATGATCAACTGGCTGTTCATTCAGGCCGTCTGGACCGGAACGGACCGCACGTTCTGCGCAACCGCCGTTCAGGGCGGCACTCAGCCCGACGGCTGGAGCGGCGCCTGCTGGGCATTCGTTAATGCAAAGCTCGACCAGTTCGTGTTCGGTCGATATCCCCTCGATGAGCGCTGGCGCCCGACGATCGTCGGGATTTTGTTCGTGCTGCTGCTCGCACCCATGCTGATCCCCAAGGCGCCGTTCAAGCGCATCAACGCCATTCTGCTGTTTGCTGTCCTGCCGCTTCTTGCCTTCTGGCTGCTTTACGGCGGCTTCGGCCTCGAGATCGTCGACACGCCACTCTGGGGCGGCCTGATGGTGACGCTGGTGCTGTCGTTCGTCGGCATCGCCGTGTCGCTGCCGTTTGGCATCATCTTGGCACTCGGTCGCCGCTCGAATATGCCCGTCATCAAGATGGTCTGCGTCGCCTTCATTGAGATCATCCGCGGCATACCGCTGATCACGGTGCTCTTCATGGCAAGCGTAATGCTGCCGCTGTTCCTGCCGGCCGGCTATACGATCGACAAGCTCTTGCGCGCGTTAATCGGTGTCGCGATCTTTGCCTCCGCTTATATGGCCGAGGTCATCCGCGGCGGCCTGCAGGCGATCCCGAAGGGCCAGTCCGAGGGTGCCGATTCGCTCGGCCTAGGCTACTGGCAGAAGATGCGGCTGGTCATCCTGCCGCAGGCGATCAAGCTGGTCATCCCCGGTATCGTCAACACCTTCATCGGCATGTTCAAGGACACCTCGCTGGTATCGATCATCGGCATGTTCGATCTGCTTGGCATTGTCCGGTTCAACTTTACCGACGCCAATTGGGCAAGCGCAGTGACGCCGTTGACGGGGCTGATTTTTGCTGGTTTCGTTTTTTGGCTGTTCTGCTTCGGCATGTCGCGCTATTCAGGCTTTATGGAACGCTATCTCGATACCGGCCACAAACGATAAAAGATCAAGGGAACGAACACATGGCTGAGGCTCAACCTAAGAAGATGACCGTTTCGGCAACGGACGTTGCCGTCGACATCATCGGCATGAACAAGTGGTACGGCGATTTTCACGTGCTGCGCGACATCAATTTGAAGGTGATGCGCGGCGAGCGCATCGTCATTGCCGGCCCGTCCGGCTCCGGCAAATCGACGATGATCCGTTGCATCAACCGTCTGGAGGAGCACCAGAAGGGCCAGATCATCGTTGATGGTGTCGAACTCACCAACGACCTGAAGAAGATCGATGAAGTGCGCCGCGAAGTCGGCATGGTCTTCCAGCACTTCAACCTCTTCCCACATTTGACCATTCTGGAAAACTGCACGCTTGCACCGATCTGGGTGCGCAAGATGCCGAAGAAGCAGGCGGAAGAGGTCGCCATGCACTTCCTGAAGCGCGTCAAGATCCCGGAGCAGGCCAATAAATATCCGGGTCAGCTCTCGGGCGGACAGCAGCAGCGCGTGGCGATCGCCCGTTCGCTCTGCATGAACCCGAAGATCATGCTTTTCGACGAGCCGACCTCGGCGCTCGACCCCGAAATGATCAAGGAAGTTCTGGAGACCATGGTCGGGCTGGCTGAGGAAGGCATGACCATGCTCTGCGTGACGCACGAGATGGGCTTCGCGCGCCAGGTCGCCAACCGCGTGATCTTCATGGACCAGGGCCAGATCGTCGAGCAGAATTCGCCGGCTGAGTTCTTCGACAATCCGCAGCACGAGCGCACCAAGCTGTTCCTCAGCCAGATTTTGCACTAGGCCGATTTGGCGAGCGCCCAATTGAAGGCCGTCGGAGTTTCCGGCGGCCTTTTCGTTTCAAGGGCGCTTGTGGCGGTTCAGTTTGAGCACCAAGCACCGTATCCCGACAAGTAGAAGGCCCCGAAAACGGAGCCTTTCGAGATCAGGAATGGTCCATTAGCCCTTCAGCTTGGCGTTGCAGAGGCTGTAGAAGCCGCCCCCCTTCTGGATCCACTTCAGACCATTGAGCGTATTGGCGTCCTTGTTCTGGTGATAGGCGTCGACGCAGGTGTGCATCCGGCCCTTGCCGGGCGTTTCCTTCGCATACTTCGGTGCAATGGCTGCCGGGAACGAAACGCCCTTGGGCGCCGTCATTGTCGGCTTTGCCGGTTCTTCGCCGCTATTGAGCGTGACATCCGGCTCCGCGGTCGCATCCGGACCGCACTGCGCCTTGCGGAAATCATTCCACTTCATGTCCTTTGCAGAACCGTCAGCCTGGGCCGCCTTGTACTTTGCGCTGCATTCCTTCATGCTCAGTGCCGAGGACGGCGTTGCAAACGCCAGCGCCCCGAGCAGGGAAACGGATGCAAGAATAGTCACAGGCTTCATCATGATCTTTCCTCCACGCCTCTAGGGGCTAGCGAACTATCGATCTGGCCATTTTTCTTGTCAACGCGACAATTGGCGCAACCAGCGCGTTAATCTTGTTCAACGATCACGCTCGCTTTCTGCAGACGTGACAGTTTACCCGCAACGCCACAGTGTTGTTTCCGCGGCAAATGCTGGCAGTGGTATGGTGCCCGGCGGGCTGGCCTTTTCCTGCATTTCCGAGGGAGGAAGACATGCGCGAACCCGACATGCAGCAAGTGGATGCACTCGTCGGTCGGTTGATCGGCGACGTGGGCGAGCCGTATCCGGGGCGCTGGTAGCGCTGGGCGATGACGTCGGCCTGTTCAAGGCCATGGCCGACGGCAAGCCACGCAACTCGTCTGAAATATCGAAGGAAACCGGCATAAAGGAGCGGTACATCAGGGAATGGCTGTCGGCACTCGCGGCCGCCGACTACCTCAGTTATGACGAGAAAACCGACCGTTTTGACTTGACACCAGAGCAGGCAATGGTCTTTGCCGAGGAGGACAGCCCCGCCTTCTTCGCCGGCGCTTTTCAGGTCGTGCAGGCCTTGTGGATGGACAAACCCGAAGTGGCCCACGCCTACTTATCTGTTCCGGGGTACGGAGCGTTTCTTCCGGACTGGTTACAACAACAATCTCGTTGCCGACTGGATTCCGGCACTGCAGGGCGTTGAGGCGCGCCTGAGGGCCGGCCAAAGTCGCCGATGTCGGCTATGGCCACGGCGCTTCGACGATTCTGATGGCTCAAGCCTATCCCGCTTCAAAGTTCTTCGGCTTAGACTATCACGCGCGTCGATCGAGCGGGCGAAAGCTGCGGCCAAGGAAGCCGGCATTTCCGATCGCGTCACGTTCCAGCAGGCTCCGGCGACTGGCTTTCCGGATGGAAACTACGATCTCATCGCCATGTTCGACTGTCTGCACGACATGGGGGATCCGGTCGGCGCCGGCAGGCACGTCAAGGAATCACTCTCTGCGGACGGAACCTGGCTGGTCGTCGAACCCTTTGCGCATGACTGCCTGAAGGACAACCTCAATCCGGTCGGTCGCGTCTACTACGGTGCGTCGATGATGATCTGCACCCCGGCATCGCTCTCGCAGGAGGTCGGACTCGGACTCGGCGCGCAGGCCGGCGAAACCAAGCTACGGAAAGTCGCCCTCGAGGCCCGCTTCAAGCATTTCCGCCGCGCCACGGAAACACCATTCAACATGGTCTTCGAGGTGCGCGCCTGAGGAAGTTGCGTCATTGACGACGCGCCTGACGCTGGCCGTTCGCATCCACCGAAATTTTCCACAGAGCCGCCGACAGCTTGTGGAGCAATAAATAATATAGCGATATCAAAGTGATAATCGCGACGCACGGAGCGCCTCAAGCTCGAAGCAAAGAAAAATTCGCGTCATGGTGATTTTTTCTTGTTTTGCCGCTTGCGGGATTCAAAGTGCCTGACTATAAGGGCGCCACCACGAAGGAAGCGCCCTTCGTCTATCGGTTAGGACACCAGATTTTCATTCTGGGAAGAGGGGTTCGACTCCCCTAGGGCGTGCCACTTTCTCAATAAAATCAGCATCGTAGACAATTCACTTGGGCGGGCTGAGGCTGTCTTTATAGCACGCTTAGTGGTCTCCTTCTCTGTGGGAAGCCACCATCTCCTTGCGATTTCCTTTCGCACGAACCATTGCCGGCTTGCTCCTCCCGCAGCGGACATAAGCCTCGCTCCATCTCGGCCCCATAGATAGTCACATCAAGATCTTTGCCGGCAAGCGAGCCGCGCAGATATCGCCATCGCGGAGGCGATCTCGGTGAAAGTCATGATGCGCGCTGGGGAGCCATTCCCTATCGAAGAAACGGGGCGACGCTTTCTGTGTCGTCTGCGGGCGCAGCGTCTGGCTCTGAAATCAAGATTCGCACGATTTTTTGGGCACCCTGCCCCTCGACCGCTGCCATGAAGGCGATAGGTCCCTGCCCCCGGAGACAATTCAAGTGAGCGGCATCAAACTCAGCATCTGCATCCCGACCTACAATCGTGAGGCCTATCTTCGCAACGCGCTCGAGCATTGCGAAATCTATAGCTTCGACTTCCCGTACGAGATCGTAATCTCCGACAATGCCTCGACCGACAATACGGCACAGGTCGTCGAAGAGTTTATCGCGAAGGGCCTTCCGATCCGCTATCACCGCCGTGCCGTGAACGGTGGGCCATACAAGAACATCGCAAGCACCTTCCGCCACGCAGTGGGTGAGTATTCGATCTATCTCGCCGACGACGACTTCCTGATATCAGATGGCGTCAACGCGGCCGTCGCGTATCTTGATGCAAATTCGGACGTGTCCGCATGCCACGCCTCCTGGTATCTCTACGACGAGATCGCAGACCGCGACCTGACGACCTTCTATAAGGTCGACGAGGATATCAAGTTTGGCCGGCATGATTTTGTGGAGGTGTTTCAGTTCATCTTCGAGCGGCACATCTTCCCGGAAATCGCAATCTACAGATCGTCGGCACTCCGATCCGTCTGGGTCCCGCGCGATTTTTGCTTCTGCTTCTTTGCCTATCTCGCTCATGTGCTGGATCAAGGCGGAGTGGCCTTCCTCAAGCAGCCTTTCTATCGCTCTGTTGTCAACTCGAAGCTAGCGACCAACCGCTCGCAGGCCGGCAACGAAGAGGTCATGGTCGCCTGGGACAAATATCGCGGCGGGCTTGAGTACTTTCTCTACATGGCCGCCAAGCGCGGAAAGCTCAACACGGGACCGGAATCGCGTGCGATCTTTGAGCAAATGTGCAAGGTCTTCACCCTCAACCGAATGGCGGTGGCGGTGCGCTTCTGGGCGGTTCGCAAGGATTTCATCAAAGCCTACGAACTCTACACGCGCATGGCACTTGGCGGGATGGCGGATCACCCCGAGGTCGCAGCACTCCGAGAATCCTTCCCGATGCTGGTCGCCATGCAGACGCTGGCCTACCAAGTGAGTGCGACCGCAGGCGTTGACCGACTCGTTCTCAGCGGAATGGCTGATCCGGCATTGATCACCGAACTCCTTCGCGACGTCGGTCTAGGACCAGAAATCGAAGTCATCGCAGATCTGGACGATAGCGCGTCGACGGAGGTCGAAAGCACGATGATCTTCGCGGCGGATATGGCTCGGCGCGAGAAATTCCTTGAGCTGGGCTACAAGCCCAACATGATCTTCATCGAAAGCGACCTGACGCAGCACATTCTCATCTGAGGCTGCCGTCGCTGCGCCATAGAGTGGCGTCCACGCCTAAGCATGGCCGTTGCTCAGGGCAGCGCCCGCACCATGGTCGCCAACGCCAGTCGGCCTCATCGCGCAGGCGCGGCGTCCTGAACGCGCAGCTGGATGCGTCGGGAGCCCTGATAGTGATCTGCGCCAAGCGAACCCGCAATGTGCAGGCTGGAGCCCCTTGAGTTCAGCAGCAGGTTGCCCAGTTGTGTATCGGCCGCCCGAAAGGCGATTCCGTCGAGACGGGCGCCGTCCATAGCTTCGAGCGTCACCTTCACATGCTTCTCGCCAACCAGGCGGGAATCGCGAAGGCGATGAGCGGGAACGGCAAAGAGCGGCTGAGAATGACCTGATCCGTAAGGGCCGGCCGTCTCGAGGCGATCGATCAGATCGATCGTTGCACCGCTGGCAGCAATCGCACCGTCGATCTTCAGCGTCTCGTTGGCAACGAGTGCGGCAATCGTCTTTTCGGCGCGTTCGTCAAAAAAACTGCGCAGTATGCCTAGCTTGTCGCGCTCGACCGTGAGGCCAGCAGCCATGGCGTGGCCGCCGCCCTTGACCAGCAAGCCTTCGTCCACCGCCGCGCGTACCATCTTGCCCATGTCAAAGCCGTTGATCGAGCGGCCCGAGCCGGTGCCCTTGCCAGATGGGTCGAAGGCAATCGCAAAGGCCGGGCGCTTGAACCGTTCCTTGAGACGGGCGGCAATCAGGCCGACGATGCCAGGGTGCCACTTTTCGTGCGCGGTGACAATGACCGAGGCACCCTCGCCGTCCCCGTATTCCGCCAGCGCCTCGGCCTCGGCCTCCTGAAGCATTGCCGCTTCCATCGCCTGCCTGTCGCGGTTGAGCTCATCCAGTTGCTGGGCGATAGCCTCGGCCTTGCCCGTGTCGTCCAGGGTGAGCAGGCGGCTGCCGAGTGCGGCGTCGCCGATGCGCCCGCCCGCATTGATGCGCGGACCGATCAGGAAGCCGAAGTGATAGGGCGTTACCGGCCCGGCGAGGCCCGCCTGGCGGAACAGCGCGGACAGGCCGGCATTGCCCTGATGCCGTGCGGCGATCAACCCCTTGACCACGTAGGCACGGTTCAGGCCCTTCAGGGGGACAACATCACAGACGGTTGCAAGCGCGACAATATCGAGCCATTGCAGCAGGTCGATCGACCGCACTCGCGGATCCCCAGCCTCCCGCAACAAGCGCAATGTTGCGACAAGCACGAGGAATACGACGCCGGCAGCGCAGAGATGTCCCTGCCCGGAGAGATCGTCGTCGCGATTCGGATTGACCAGCGCGTGGCAGGGCGGCAAATCGTGTGTCACCTGGTGGTGATCAATCACCACGACGTCGATGTTGCGCCTGGCAGCTTCGGCCAGCGCGTCATGGCTGGTCGATCCGCAATCGACGGTTACGATCAGCCGTGCACCATTGTCGATCAGGTTCCCGATCGCCGCGGCGTTCGGGCCGTACCCCTCGAAAATGCGGTCGGGAATATAGATCTCGACCTTGACGCCAAAGTGCTTGAGAAAGCGAAACATGAGCGCCGATGAGGAAGCGCCGTCAACGTCGTAGTCACCGAAAATCGCGACCTGCTGCTGGCTGCGGATCGCTTCGGCAAGCCGCTGGGCCGCCTTCTCGCAATCCGTCAAGGTATAGGGATCAGGCATCAGGCCACGAAGCGTCGGATCAAGAAACTCCAGCGCCTCATCAACGGTGACACCGCGTCCGGCGAGAACACGCGCGATGAGTTCAGGCATTCCGTGCATCTGAGACATGGCGAGCGCCCGGTTCTGACCGGCTTGATCCAGTCGCGATATCCAGCGGTTGTCCAGTACGGACTTCTCCACCCCCAGAAACGCGCGTCGCACCGGATCGGCCGGAATCTCCATATCGCCTGCTGCCCTCATCGCTTGTCACCACCCCGGGACCGGAGTGATATCGGCAGCTTTATGCGCCTTCGCGCGGTCGCACAACGGTTTTGGACGAGGCGTGCGACGTTAGCTGTGGACGCACGCAACAAGGCTGCTGCGGCGCCTTAGTTAAGGTCAATGTGGTCGGAGGGAAGCGTTTCAGTCTTCCTTGGGGCGCTCGATGCGGATCACCTGGGGCTCGCCGACATGATACCCCTCGCCCTTGATCGCAGCGACCGCCTTGCGAACGGAATCCTCGGTCGTCGCATGGGTGACCATGATGATCGTCTGATGATGCGACGGAGCCAGATGCTGCTTCGAGCGCTGAACGATCGACTCCAGCGAGATGTGGTTTTCCGCCATGTGCGTGGCAACGCTTGCGAACACGCCGGTACGGTCGAGCACGGTCAGGCGAATGAAATATCCGCCTTCGTGGCTCTGCATCTGCGCCTTGCGGTAGGGCTCGAGCGATTTGGCGGGATGACCGAGAACGGGCACGCGCTGCGCGCCTGGGCGGCTTTTAGCGATGTCGGCAATGTCGCCTAGTACCGACGAAGCCGTTGCATTGCCGCCGGCGCCGGGACCGACCATCAGCAACTCTCCGAGAACATCGGACTCGATCGCAACGGCATTTGTCACGCCGTCGACCTGCGCAATAACGGAATCGACGGGCACCATCGTCGGATGCACGCGCTGCTCGATGCCGGTATCCGTCCGCTGGGCAACGCCGAGCAGCTTGATGCGATAACCGAGGTCGGCTGCCGCGTGGATATCCTCGATCGAGATATTGGTGATGCCTTCGAGATAGATGTCGTCGGCCGCGATCTGGTTTCCGAAGGCAAGCGTCGTGAGAATGGAAAGCTTGTGGGCCGTATCGTTGCCCTCGATGTCGAAGGCCGGATCGGCTTCAGCATAACCGAGACGCTGCGCCTCCTTCAGGCAGTCGGCAAAGGACAGGCCTTCCTTTTCCATCTTCGTCAGGATGTAATTGCAGGTGCCGTTCATGATCCCGTAGATGCGGGAAATCGTGTTACCCGTCAGCGATTCGCGCAGCGCCTTGATGACGGGAATGCCGCCGGCAACTGCTGCTTCGAAGTTCAGCAGCGCGCCCTTCTCTTCCGCGATCGTCGCCAGTTCGACTCCGTGATAGGCAAGCAGCGCCTTGTTGGCGGTCACCACATGGAGACCACGTTCGAGCGCGGCGTGCACCGAGCTGTTAGCGGAGCCGTTCACCCCACCCATGAGTTCGACGAAGACATCGATATCGCCCTTCTCCGCCAGATCCTCCGGCCGATCGAACCATTCGATGCCGCCGACGTCGATGCCGCGGTCCTTGGTCTTGTCGCGGGCGGAAACACCCGTAATCAGGATCGGGCGACCGCATGTTGCGGCCAGCTCGTTGCTGCGCTGCTGAATGATACGGACAAGCGAAGCACCAACGGTGCCCAAGCCCGCAATGCCGATTTTGAGGGCATCTGCCATGGATCGATCCTGAAATGTGTCATGAAAGGCAGCCGCCGGAGCGGCTGCCTTTGAGGGGATTATATCAGCGATGTGCGTTGAGTGAGATGACGTTGTGCATCGTCTCGTCTGCCGTCGACATGAACTTCTTGATGTTGCGGGCAGCCTGACGAATGCGATGCTCGTTCTCGACAAGCGCCAGACGCACGTAGTCGTCGCCCATTTCGCCGAAACCGATGCCGGGCGCTACCGCCACATCGGCCTTCTCGACGAGCAGCTTGGAGAACTCCAGCGAACCAAGATGACGGAACTTTTCCGGGATCTTGGCCCAGGCAAACATCGTCGCCGCCGGTGGCGGCACCTCGAAGCCAGCCTTGCCAAAGGTATCCACCATGACGTCGCGGCGGCGCTTGTAGACGTTGCGCACTTCCGCGATGTCCGAGCCGTCGCCGTTCAGCGCGTGTGTTGCCGCCACCTGGATCGGTGTGAACGCACCGTAATCGAGGTAGGATTTAACGCGTGTCAAGGCCGCGATCAGGCGCTCGTTGCCGACGGCAAAGCCCATGCGCCAGCCGGGCATCGAGAAGGTCTTCGACATCGAGGTGAATTCAACCGTCACATCCATCGCGCCCGGCACTTCCAGAACCGATGGAGGCGGCTCGCCATCGAAATAGATTTCAGAGTAGGCAAGGTCGGAAAGCACGATGATGTCATGCTTCCTGGCGAACGCGATCACGTCTTTATAAAAGTCCAGCGTCGCCACATAGGCCGTCGGATTGGACGGATAGTTGAGGATCAGCGCCAGCGGCTTGGGAATCGAATGACGAACGGCGCGCTCCAGCGGCGGGAAGAAGCTCTCGTCCGGTTCGACCGACATCGAACGAATGACACCGCCGGCCATCAGGAAGCCGAAGGCATGAATCGGATAGGTCGGGTTCGGGCAAAGGATGACGTCGCCGGGCGCCGTGATCGCCTGCGCCATGTTGGCGAAGCCTTCCTTGGAGCCCAGCGTGGCTACGACCTGGGTGTCCGGATTGAGCTTCACGCCGAAGCGGCGGGCGTAATAGGCAGCCTGGGCCCGGCGCAGGCCGGGAATGCCCTTGGACGACGAATAACGATGCGTGCGCGGATCCTGGACGACTTCACAGAGCTTGTCGACGATCGCCTTCGGGGTCGGAAGGTCAGGGTTTCCCATGCCGAGATCGATGATGTCGGCCCCGCCCGCTCGCGCGCTCGCTTTCAAACGGTTGACCTGTTCGAAAACGTAAGGCGGCAAACGCCGGACTTTGTGAAACTCTTCCATTTCTTTCCCCACGGAAATGCGGCCACCACGACCGCGCTCGAAGTTCGTCCTAATTCCCGGCTGTTCGCGATACGAACTTCAGAATCGCCAACGCCGTATTCATCAGACTTGCGTCGCAAGGCATTTCTTTGACGGAAAGCCACGCAGGCCGCGCATTATCGGGAAAAATTCATCTTCCGCCACTGCTGGAAGGCTTTGCTTCCAAATCGCAGCGAAGGCAAGGCCTAATTGGCGATTTCGGAGAGCGTTTGCGCGCCGTGTTCGGCGGCAAGCTTGCGGTATTCAGCGACGCGACGCTGATACTCGGCTTCCGAGATCGTGCCCGCCTTGCGTTGGGCGCCGAGCGCCGTCAGCTTCTTCTGAAGCCCGCCGGCCTCATCGTCACCCATCTGAACGTTTGCGGCTGTCAACGGCGCACCGAATCCCGGGTAGCCGTCCTTGTAGTGCGACAGGCCGCTTTCGGTCGGCGCCTCGCCCTTTGTTGCGTTCATGACAACGGGCGTCGGCGCCGCTTGCCTGGCTGCGAAGGCGGCCTTCTCCTCGGGCGTTCGCATGCATCCGGCAAGCGTCATAGCCGCGGCGGCGCCAATGAGCGCGATGCGGGTCACGTTTGCGATGGTGCGAAAGCCGTTTTTCGTCATGTGCCAGAGGTCCCAAATCCTGAGGTGCTTCGACTGTTAAATTCGTCGCCGCCACAAAGCAATAGCACGAGCGAGCATCAGCGGAACTTGTTTTATCGATCTTTCCAGATGTACAACTCGATTTACAGGAACATGCTGCCGCCGGAGGAGACGCGTGACCGACAGCAAGCAGGACAACGGCGACAAGGCAAAGGGCCCGGGCTTCGATGCAAAGGACCTGGATCCATACCTATTGAAAGATCCAGAGGCCATGGCGATCAATTTTGCCCGTGCGCTGGAGAATCTCGGTAAAGCGGCAACAGCTTGGCTCGCACCACGCGAACGTGGCGAGATCGCAGCAAATGCGGCAGAGCCGGTGACTGACATGGTCAAGACGCTCTCCAAGGTCACCGAGTACTGGATCTCCGATCCGCGCCGTACCTTCGAGGCGCAGACGCAGCTGATGAGCAGTTACTTCGGCATCTGGATGCGCTCGATGCAGCGCATGCAGGGCGAAACGCCGACGGCGGAACCGGATCGCAAGGACAAGCGCTTTGCCGATGAGGATTGGCAGAAAAATCCATTCTTCGAATTTCTGAAACAGGTTTACCTGATTACCGCCGATTGGGCCGAGAAGATCGTGGCCGACACCGAGGGCCTCGACGAACACACAAAGCACAAGGCCGGCTTTTATGTGAAACAGATTACGGCCGCACTCTCGCCGACTAATTTCGTCGCCACCAACCCGCAGCTCTACCGCGAAACGATCGCGACCAGCGGCGAAAACCTGGTGCGCGGCATGAAGATGCTTGCCGAGGACATCGTCTCAGGCCATGGCGACTTGAAGCTTCGCCAGACTGACATGACCAAATTCGCTGTCGGTCGCGACATGGCGCTGACCGCGGGCAAGGTGATCGCGCAGAATGAGATCTGCCAGATCATCCAGTACGAGCCGACCACAGAGACGGTCTTGAAGCGCCCTCTCCTCATCTGCCCGCCGTGGATCAACAAATTTTATATCCTCGACCTCAACCCCCAGAAATCATTCATCAAATGGTGCGTCGACCAGGGACAGACCGTTTTCGTGATTTCCTGGGTCAATCCGGACGCGCGCCATGCGCAAAAGGATTGGGCTGCCTATGCACGCGAAGGCATCGACTTTGCCCTCGACACAATCGAGAAAGCGACGGGCGAGAAGGAAGCAAACGCGGTTGGCTACTGCGTGGGTGGCACTCTGCTTGCCGCAACGCTGGCGCTGCACGCCAAGGAGAAGAACAAGCGGATCAAGACGGCCACCCTCTTCACGACGCAGGTGGACTTCACGTATGCCGGCGATCTGAAGGTCTTTGTCGACGAGGAGCAACTTGGGCGGCTTGAGGCCCATATGGATGAGATCGGCTATCTCGACGGGTCGAAGATGGCGACCGCCTTCAACATGCTTCGGGCCTCTGAACTGATCTGGCCTTACGTCGTCAACAACTACCTGAAGGGCCAGGATCCGATGCCCTTCGACCTGCTCTTCTGGAACGCCGATTCCACCCGCATGGCGGCGGCGAACCACGCCTTCTACCTGCGCAATTGCTACCTCAGGAACGCATTGACTGCGAACGAGATGATCCTCGACGGTCAAAAGCTGTCCCTCAAGGACGTCAAGATTCCAATCTACAATCTCGCGACCCGCGAAGATCATATCGCGCCGGCCAAGTCGGTGTTTCTCGGCAGCCAGTTCTTCGGCGGCAAGGTCGATTTCGTGCTGGCGGGCTCCGGCCACATCGCTGGCGTCGTCAACCCACCGGACAGGAAGAAGTACCAATACTGGACCGGCGGCGCCGCAAAAGGCGAATACGAGACTTGGCTGACAGAGGCAGCCGAGAATGCCGGCTCGTGGTGGCCACACTGGCAGGCCTGGATCGAGGCAAAGGACGGCAAGCGCGTGCCCGCCCGCAAGCCGGGCGGCGCAGCACTCAACGCCATCGAAGAGGCGCCAGGAAGCTATGTCATGGAACGAACCTGAGGTTCGCTAAAAACGCAGCGGCTCTCTACTCCAGGACGATCAGGCTGGCCGGTGATGGCGGCAGCGGCTTCGTCGCGACGACACGAAAACCGGCTGCCTTGGCCATATCGGCAAGCTCCGGCTCGGTATAGGCGTCTCCGTTCGGCGTCGTCGCCAGCATGACCATGGCGAAGGCAGCCGGAAACTCCGGCGACACGCGATCCTCGTTCGGAACGAACTCGACAATCGCCACGCGGCCTCCGGGCACCAGGCTTGCTCGCGCCTTCTTCAATAGCGTGACGCAGCCATCGACGTCGAAGTGATGGAGGAAGTTCGGCAGCAGGATGAGATCATAGCCGCTGCCCCAATCGACCTCGAAAGCGCTGCCGGGCTGGAAGGTGAAGCGCGCAGCCACCCCCGCATTCGTCGCATTTTCCTCAGTCACCGCAAGAACCGGCTTCCAATCGAGAGCAACCACGCTGGCCGATGGCGCCACCTTGGCGATCTCGATCCCGAAAGCGCCGGGACCGGCGGCAATGTCCAGCACCTTGTTTAGAGGCTTTGACCATGTCGCCACATCAGATGCCACGGCCCTCGCGCTTGCGCCAGTGAACGCGCCCATGGCTCGCGCAAACTTGACCCATACAGGATTGTCCGGCGCAACATTCGCCAAGCCGACGGAGCCGCCGTTGCGAACGTAGGCAGCCGGGTCATCCAGGAACAACGACACCATTTGCGGCGAAGCAAGGAAATCGATCGCCGCCCCCATATAGGCGGGTGAATGTCGATCGAGAAAGACCTGACTGGACGGCGTCAGCGCGTAGTTTTCGCCACTCTTCGTCAGGAATCCTGAGATCACCAGAAAATCGCAGAGAATGCGAACGCCGCGCTCGGCGCAACCCAATTCGGACGCAAGCGCCTGTGCCGTACGGCTTTTTCCGCCAAATTTCGTGAAAAGGTCGAATTCGATTGCCGCCTTGATTGCGGCCGTTTTCCGGAATGCGAACATCGCATCGACCAACAAGGCCGGCGAGATTTCTTCATGAGCCACTGGATGTGTCGAAGACATCGGCTTTCCTCCCAACCTGGAACTCCATGACGGGAGGTATTCATAGCAGAATCCGCTTTCTTCGACACCTCATGACAAAGGAGGTGTGCCCACAGTCGTGAAATGCCCAAAACTGCACCCGTTCAAATTCGAACGGCTTGACCGCTCACGTAAAGACTTTGGTTACCATAATTCGTCATGCTCTCAGCTGACTGGATATATTAGCTAAGCCGCAATTTGGCCCTGATGCTTCTATACCGGCCCCGGCGAAGAAAATTATCAATCTGTCAGTACCGCCGGCCTGGTAACGAGTTGTGAAAGACGAGTGTTATGGCGTTTGCGGTCGATGTGTTTGCCAATACCAGGCCCATAGGTACGTCTATTTCTCGCTTCAGTCACCCTTTCCGTTTTCTCTCAGGTGCAGCTCTTATCGGTGCGGGGTTTGCCGCTTCGGCGTGGGTCGTCGCTACAGTCGCGACCATGCATATGGTCACGCCGGCTCCGCATCCGAGCGCAGGTCCGCTTGCCGACGTCGCGCTTGCCCCTGCAGTTATAGCCAAAACCGAGCCCACGCAGCGCCTCGTTCACGTCAAGAAATTCTCGCGTTTGCGAATGAGTACGGAAAGCGAGCTGGCGCTGGCAAAGGGTATGCGCGTGGCCGCTCCGTCCGCGGCGCTGGCAGCAGCATTCGTCGGGCAGTCCGAACCTCTTGCTCTTTCTGAAGGCTCTCCGAACAAGCAGCCGGCAATGGTTGTTGCAGCGACAACGCCTGCCCAGCCAGCCCGCGCGATCAAAGACGACATCGTGACGGCGACACCGGTCGCTGTTGCCTCGGCTGATCGCATCATCATCCCGTCGAAAGAAGAGGTTGCGGCTGCCGAAGGACCCGCCCTGCTGGCACTCGCTGCAAGACCCGCAGCCGTCATTAAGGGACAGGTGCCGCCGGCCGCGGCTAAGCCAGGTCCGGTCGAGGTTGCAAGTCGTGCACCTGCCGCACCGACCGAGCCGTCGGCTCTGGCCATGACCCAGCCGTTCGATCTCGTGCTGAGCGGCAGCGACACCTCTATCCCTTTGCCGATGGCCCGGCCCGATGGCTTGAAGCGGGCGACGGCCAACGATCGCAGTGCTCCGGCAGAAGCCGTGCTGGCCTATGCCCGGCCGGATGCCGGCGCTTCCGATGATGACGAAGACGCAATGCCGACCGTGAAGAAGGGGCTGTCTGCCCCCATCGCCCGCAATGGTGTCGCGGTCTACGACATTTCGGCGAACATGGTCTACCTTCCAAACGGTGAACGACTGGAGGCCCATTCCGGCCTCGGCAAGATGCGTGACAACCCGCGTTATGTGCACGCCAAGAATCGCGGACCGACCCCGCCGCATACCTACAATCTGACAATGCGCGAAAGCCTGTTCCACGGCGTCGAGGCCATCCGCCTGCACCCGGTCGGTGGCGCAGGCGCAATCTACAACCGCGATGGCCTACTCGCGCACACCTACATGTTGGGAGCCCGCGGCGACTCCAACGGCTGCGTATCGCTCAAGGATTACAAGCGCTTCCTCGCCGCCTTCAAACGGGGCCAGATCCGTCAGCTGGTTGTGGTCACGAGCATGCCGAACAAGCCGACGTCCACCTTCGCTTCGTTGTTCTCGTCGCGTTCTTAACGAGTTGCGATCTTAAAAGACGACGCGCTCGATTTCCCCCATAGCGAGCGGCTATGCCATCCTTCCCCCGTCCCATCTTCGGATACAACGCAAGGCGTTGCGACGAGGCGGAAGAAGGACGTAAGCTTCCGCATTCGGGGTTCGCAGAAAATGGTCTCCCTCCGGGATGGCGGCGTGGCGCCAATGCTGTGTTGAGTTTCGCTCCGGACGTGCCTGTGTGGCACACAAGGCCGTCGGCAGCGCGCAAGGGTCGACCGGCGGATGCAGAGGGACCGAAGTTGCTGGCACCAACCGCCGAACGGGACGCCGGGAAGCGCCATATGTTCTTACTGCAGCGAGGCAATTTCCAGTGCCCCGTCCGAGTGACTTGAAGGATCAAGCCACGGGCTCGCACTGATCGCGTGAAGGCGAAGGCGTGTGGGGCCTACAGAAAGCTTCCAGCGGCGGTTCAACGCGACCACCAAGCCAGAAATGACATTCCACCCATTGATCGCGATGGACGAACCCGGCATAGCTGCATTATGTACCAGAATGACAATCCTAAGGGCCTGCAATGGTGAACTATATCGAAGCCTCTTCCGCGCCATCGAAGAATACGGGCGCAATCAGGCTCTACGGTCCTGACGCTTTCGAGGGAATGCGGAAGGCTTGCCAGCTGACCGCACGTTGCCTCGACGAGCTCGCCGCTGTCGTGAGGCCGGGCCTGCCGACCGATGCAATTGATCGCTTCGTTTTCGAGTTCGGCATGGACAACGGTGCGATTCCGGCGACCCTCAACTATCGCGGATACACGAAATCGACCTGTACTTCGATCAACCATGTCGTCTGCCATGGTATTCCGGATGCAAAGCCGTTGCGCGAGGGAGATATCGTCAACATCGACGTGACCTACGTGGTCGATGGTTGGCACGGCGATTCAAGCCGCATGTATCCGGTCGGGACGATTAAGCGCGCAGCGGAGCGGCTGCTTGAGGTGACCTACGAATCCCTTCTGCGTGGCATATCAGCCGTTCGGCCAGGTGCCCGCACCGGCGCGATCGGAGAAGCCATTCAGACCTATGCCGAAGCCGAGCGCTGTTCGGTTGTGCGCGACTTCTGCGGTCATGGCGTCGGTGCGCTGTTCCACGACTCCCCGAATATCCTGCACTATGGTCGCGCGAGCGAAGGGCCGGAACTGCGCGAAGGCATGATCTTCACCATTGAGCCGATGATCAACCTTGGTCGGCCGCATGTGAAAGTGCTGGCGGACGGCTGGACTGCCGTCACGCGCGACCGCTCGCTTTCAGCGCAATACGAACATACGGTCGGCGTCACTTCCGATGGCTGCGAGATATTCACACTTTCCCCCGGCAGCCTCGACCGCCCCGGCCTTCCACCCTTGAACCGATGAGCGCTTGATGACGAAGGGTCCTGTTCGTACTCCAACGACGCCGAACTGCCCTTCGAAGACCGTGTAGGCTTTCAGAAACGGGATGTCGTGTTCGACCGCCTCGCCGGCCTCACTGGTTTCGGCCCGGAGGAAGGAGCTGGCGAAGACGACTGTCGTTCCCGTCTCGCCCTTGCGAACGGCAGCACCGAGTTCCAGGGCCTGACGAAATGTCATCCAGGTCGGCGAGGTAAAGCCGCGGGCAATCGCTTCGGACCAGAGCAGCAGCGAGGGCAGCTCGTGCAATACTGAAGCTAGGCGTGCGGGAAGTAGGTGACTGCCAACACGGTGAGCCGAGTTGAACAAGACGGTTCCGGTCCTCGCGGGCCACAACCGGTCACAATCGAGGCGATCAAACGGGTATACGAAGCACGAGGGGTCATTTTCTTCGATGGAGGTCCCGCTCCGAACGGAGGAGCGGGTGCCCGCCTCGCGAGATAGCGCTATTTGGGTCGCCCTGAAGGGATGTGAACTCTCGGCCCCGCCCAAGACACGCTTCACCGCTTACGCATTCGGCAGATTTCTCCCCGCTTGCGCCAGCAGAGCCCGGTTTGCGTATGAAGCCGTGTTCGACGGAAAGCATGGGGGTCTTTGGCTCATGCGCCGTTAGCAAGTATGGAGCGATGAGCGGGCATTTTCCCTTAAGGAACTCGCCGCCTACACCGGAAGCGGGAAGGATCAGTCGGAATACGGCGGGATGGTCACAGAATGTCATTTGTTCCAGACACCAAACCCATACCCCCAGCACGACAAACAAAGCCTTATTCCTTGATCTGTATTAATCCACAACCATTCCTCAGGCGATCCGGCCCCATCGCGCGCCGATATCGACATGACGAAGATGATCGTCGACACGGCAAAGCCGCTCGGCATCACCGTTCATGATCACATCATCATCGGCAAGGACGGTCACGCGAGCCTCAAGGGGCTGCGTCTGATATAGGAGCCGAATCCGCTTCAGGTGTCCGTCAGGTTTGGGTGGCAAAGCGACAATGCTGCAACCATCCTGCTTCGAGACCTTCATGACGACGACGATTACTTCTCGCCAATATCCTCGTTCCAGGAGAGCAGCGATATTTCTCCTCACCGTGCTCCTTGCCATCGTTGGCGGCTACGCTTTCTATTTAAAGGCGACGGGCAACTTTCATGCCGTCGTCGCCGGCCAAGTCTACCGTTCGTCGCAGCCATCCCCACAGGCAATTGCCGACTTCTCCAAGCGCTATGGGATAAAGACCATCATCAGCCTGCGCGGCGGGATCAACAGCCCGGCATGGAACGCCGAAGTCGAACAAGCGAAGACACTTGGTATCGAGCATATCGATTTCCCGATGTCGGCTTACAAGGAGCTTTCTCCGGAGCGAGCGAAGGAATTGATCCAAGTCATGAAGGACGCTCCAAAACCGCTGTTGATCCACTGCCTCTCAGGCGCAGATCGGACCGGGCTCGCATCCGCTCTTTATCTGGCGGCGATCAGCAAGACGAACGAGAAGGTGGCGGAAGGGCAGATGTCCATCTTCTACGGTCATATCGCGCTGCCGATCAGCCGAGCCTTCGCCATGGACCGCACCTTCGAGAAGCTGGAACCCCTACTTGGCTTCAGTGAAGCCTGATATCCGCTCATAAAATATTCTGCAACATTGACCTGCTACCCGTGGACGCGCGAAATATTGCGTTGCAAAAATGATTCCAGCTTACCAAACGGGGCCAGCTTAATGTTCCAGTACGATCTCGTTGTTGTGGGCAGTGGTCCCGCAGGCCGCCGCGGCGCAATCCAGGCCGCCAAGCTTGGCAAGAAAGTTCTGGTCATCGAACAGGGCAAGCGCGTCGGCGGCGTTTCGGTGCACACGGGCACCATCCCCTCCAAGACACTGCGCGAAACGGCGCTCAATCTCTCTGGCTGGCGCGAGCGCGGGTTCTACGGCCGGTCCTATCGCGTCAAGGAAGAGATCAGCGCGGATGACCTTCGGCGCCGCCTGCTGATCACCCTTGATCACGAAGTCGAGGTGCTTGAACACCAGTTCGCCCGAAACCGCGTCCAGCACATCAGAGGCAAGGCAAGTTTTGTCGACCCATCCACGCTCGAAGTCATCAAGGACGACGGCGAAATCCTCAAGGTCACAGGGGCCAGCATCCTGCTTGCGGTCGGCACGAAGCCGTTCCGCCCCGATTACATCCCATTCGACAACAAGACGGTACTCGACAGTGACGAACTGCTCGATATCGAAGAACTGCCGCGCTCGATGGCCGTGATCGGCGCGGGCGTCATCGGCATCGAGTATGCGACGATCTTCAGCGCACTGGATACCGCAGTGACCGTCATCGATCCCAAACCGACGATGCTCGATTTCATCGACCGGGAAATCGTCGAAGACTTCACCTATCAGCTGCGCGATCGCAATATGAAGATCCTGCTCGGCACCAAGGCCGACAAGGTGACGCGCCTAGACAACGGCAAGGTTGAACTGAGGCTCGACAATGGTCGCCACCTGGCGACCGACATGGTTCTATTTGCCGCCGGCCGCATGGGCGCGACCGACACGCTCAATCTGGAAGCGGCCGGACTCGAAGCCGATAGCCGTGGCCGCCTCAAGGTCAATCCGGAGACCTTCCAGACCTCCGTGCCGAATATCTATGCCGCCGGCGACGTCGTCGGTTTTCCGAGCCTCGCGTCCACGTCGATGGAACAGGGCCGCATTGCAGCCCGTGTCGCTATCGGCGCGGTCGCGAAGGAGCCACCGAAGTACTTCCCCTACGGTATCTATGCCGTGCCAGAGATCTCCACCTGCGGCCTGACCGAGGAGGAGATGAAGGAGCGCGGCATTCCCTATGAATGCGGCATCGCGCGCTTCCGCGAGACCTCGCGTGGACATATCATGGGCCTCGATACCGGGCTTCTCAAGCTCATCTTTTCATTGAAGACGCGCCGGCTGCTTGGCGTGCACATTGTCGGCGAAGGGGCAACCGAGTTGGTTCACATCGGCCAGGCCGTGCTAAACCTCAAGGGAACGGTCGAGTACTTCGTTGAAAACACGTTCAATTATCCGACGCTCGCGGAAGCCTACAAAATCGCCGGTCTTGATGCGTGGAACCGGATGGGCGACATCAAGTCGGAGCTTTGATCGCCTAGCCAGACCTCAGGCTTTGATAATTTACTAAACGAAAACAGAAACCTGAGATCCGGCCAAAATCCGTTCCATCTGACTTATTTGTGTCGAATAGCACCGGTAAAACCTTCGCTTGTATAATCCACCGCGTCTGGTAGCGTCCATTTTCGGGGATTCCTCTTACCAGCGAGTGACCGTGCAAGATCTGTCCAAGACCGCCGAACGGAGTTTCCAGCTCATCCTCATCAAGCCGTCGCACTACGACGATGACGGCTATGTGATCCGGTGGTGGCGGGCGATGATCCCGTCCAACTCGTTGGCTGCGATCTACGGAATCGCGTCCGATTGCGCTGAGCGCAAGGTCCTCGGCCCCAATGTCGAAATCGACATTACGGTCATCGACGAGACGAACACGCGGGTCAACATCCCGGCCCTGCTCGAACGACTTGCGCAGCACGACAATTTCGGGATGGTCGCCTTGGTTGGCGTTCAGTCGAACCAGTATCCGCGGGCACTGGATATCGCGCGCCCCTTCCGCAAGGCTGGTGTTCCGGTTTCGATGGGCGGCTTTCACGTGTCAGGGTGCCTCGCCATGCTCGACGGCAAGGCGGTTGGTCTCGAAGCATGTCGTGAGATGGGTATCTCGATGTTTGCCGGCGAGGCCGAAGGCCGGTTGGACCGCGTCCTGCAGGATGCCGCCAGCGGCAAGCTTGAGCCGCTCTACAATTTCATGAACGACCTGCCGAGCATCGAAGGTGCGGCCGTCCCGTTCCTGCCGAAAGCCAATGTGGCCCAGACGCTTGGCCTCAGCACGAGCTTCGACGCTGGCCGCGGCTGCCCTTATCAATGCTCCTTCTGCACCATCATCAACGTCCAGGGGCGCAAGTCGCGATTCCGATCGGCCGATGATGTCGAAAAATTGGTGCGGATGAACTGGGCGCAAGGCATCCATAAGTTCTTCATCACCGACGACAACTTCGCTCGCAACAGGGATTGGGAGGCGATTTTCGATCGATTGATCGAACTCAGGGAGAAGGACGGAATTCCACTTGGATTAATGATCCAGGTCGATACGCTCTGCCACAAGATCCCGAACTTCATCGAAAAATCAAAGCGCGCCGGCGTGACACGCGTCTTCATCGGGCTTGAGAATGTAAACCCCGACAATCTGACGGCGGCCAAAAAGAACCAGAACAAGATCACCGAATACCGGAAGATGCTGCTTGCCTGGAAAGCCCAAGGCATTATGACGCTCGCCGGCTACATTCTCGGCTTTCCTGCGGACACGCCAGAGACGATCCGGCGCGATATTGCCATCATCCAGCACGAATTGCCTTTGGACGTCATCGAGTTCTTCGTGCTGACGCCGCTTCCAGGCTCGGAAGATCACCAGACATTGTGGAAGAAAGGCGTGGAGATGGACGCCGATCTCAACATCTACGACGTCGAGCATGTCTGCACCGCGCATCCGAAGATGAGCAAGCAGGAATGGGAAAGCATTTATCAGGAGGCATGGTCGCTCTACTATTCGCCAGCGCATATGAAGACGCTGCTGCGCCGGGCTGTTGCGACGGGCGTGCCGCTCGCCAGCCTCGTCAAGATGCTCGTGTCGTTCGCGACGACGGTGCCGCTGGAGAACGTTCATCCACTCCAGAGCGGCCTGTTGCGGCTTAAGCACCCCTCCGAACGCCGCCCGGATCTTCCCAAGGAAAGCGCCGTGACGTTCTGGCCGCGTTTCATCTGGGAAACGCTCAGCAAACACCTTTCATTGGGCGCCACCATTGCCAGCCTCGCAACGAGCGCCTTCTTCATCGCACGCGACAAGAAAACGAAGAACTACATGGATCAGGCGCTGACACCGGTCGGTGACCACGAGGATGAAACGCTCGAACTCTTCACCAAGACGGCCGGGGGTCTAGCCGCGGTCTCTCACATCCACAAGGTTGCGGAACTGACCCACGCACACAAGGTGCGGCCCGCCGTCTGACCACAAGCACGGCGTTTGATAGGGTAATCGGCAGCTATCTCTGAGCCGCCGAGATCGTCGCGATGTTTAATAGTGATGCGGCTTGAAGCGTGTCGATGAACTCCACGCATTCAATCACCTTGCCGTTGTCGAAGGTCATCTTGTCCATGACCTCTGTGTCGAAGTCCGTTGTGCCGTGACACATCTGGCCGCTGCGATGCACAAGTGCCACGTCGCCCTCAACATGAATGTCGACAATCTCAAGGGCTTTCATCTCCCAGGTGTCGATGAAGTGCCGCATCGTCGCGCGAAGCGCCGCGCTGCCAACAACCGGGTCGGTCAGCGGCGCCAAGTGGCGGCTCCCAGCGATGCGGAAGACGCAGCTGTCACCGAGAAATGACATGAGCCGCTCAAGGTCGCCCTCAGCCCTCGCCTTGAAAATCTGCCCTTACGATTCCTTTCAACTCAGCGCCTGATGTCATCGCAAACCCTCCCCGATAGGCACCGCCCAGCTTGCATCAGATCAATCTAAAATTCAACTCGTGGTACCCAATCGGCGTTGCTGCCCGTTCGCAACGGCAACCACCGCCCTAGAACCAAAAAAGCCCCGCACAAAG